>JACVJG010000413.1 GCA_015711875.1 Candidatus Solincola jinzensis
AGATGGTATTTCCTGGTATGCCGGTTCTGCTGCAGGAACCCCTTCCCGGCCAGGGTCTTGATTATGCGGTTGGCGGTGGCCGCGTGCAAGTCCAGGCGTTGGCTTATCTCCGTCACCCCCAGCTCCCGGTTGGAGGGAGCGAAGAGCATCAGGACGTCCATGGCCTTTTCGATGGCGTTCGGCCTCTTCGCGTTCATCTGAACTCCTCGTTTCTTAATATGATATTTAATATTGAATTACGATATAGCATAGTATCTTCATCCGGTCAAATACCACAAGAGTGGAATCTCCCATGAATGATATTTCCCCGCTAAAATAGGCGAGTATTCGCGGAAAAGCCTCCTCGCCTGAGTCAAGGTTCGTGAATTCACCGGAAGCATCTATGGTCGCCGGCTTACGCGTTACGCTTAATCGGCAACACTCAACTTGGGCGTGATCCACGGCCTTGTCAGCATTGGCCCTCCCGCGCGATGGCGGAATGAGAGCTTGCTGCAGCTGAGGGCAAACGGCGGCAGGCTTTTATGGGCAGATGTGCACGCGCTGGATAAGCCCGATGCCGTCTTCCTTTCCAGCCAGAATGAGGAGCATAAAACCTACCCGATACGCCCCTTCTGCCCGCCCGTTCCGATGAAAGGAGTTTCCACGGCTTATTCCCTCTGCATATATAAGCGGTTGATGTCGGTCAAGCCGCGGGTTCATCCAGGGGGATTCGGGCCTGAAACATACATGAGGAATTCTTGTCGCTTGCCTGTTTACAAACTGGGTTTTCCGTGTTATAAGATTAACGGCTACCAAATTGACGTCTCCTTTGAGGCGTTAGGTGTTGGTAGCTGTTTGTTTTTTTCGCTCACCGGCCATCCGCCGGGCCGGTCCGCAAGGGCGGCAAAACAGCGAGGGCGCCGTTGCGCCTTCAGGGAAACGGGTTCGTCAATTGCCCGAGGAGGCCGGTGTGAGCGAGATGTCGACTGACGAAGTCTCGGTTTCGGAAGAGCCTGCATGCGGAAAAGCGGACGACCGTTCCGCGACGGGCCGCACCTCCTCTTATGAAGAGGTTTTCGCTTTGGCCTACCGTGCAGCGAAAAACGGGTTGAGGCCCGGAAACGGCCACCGGATACCGCATCTATCCTGGCAGGACGAGGAAGACTTCCTACAAGACGCGGCCCTGAAGATATGGGTTCGCCTCTCGGAGGGCTCAATGTCCCCTGAAAGCGAGGACCATTTCGTCAATCTCCTGCGGAGGGCGGCCAGGAACGCCGGCATAGACGCCTGGCGAAGGGAAACCCGGAACGGGAGGATAAACCACGACGCCTTCTCGTTTGTCGAGTTTTTAAGCCGGCCCGATAACCAGGGCTTCGAGACCGACCTCGCCCCTTTCGAGGTCCTCGACGGTCTGTCTTTCGAGGAGCGGCAGCTGATCTTCGCGCGTGCCGTGCTCCAGATGAGCTGGCAGGAGATCTCCCGCCTGACGGGGGTCACGGAGCAGGCGGCCAGGACGAGGTTTTGCCGGCTTAAAAGGAAGCTGGCCTATGCGCTCGGTGCGGGGCAGGCGGATCACTGCGGATCTCATGAAACATGGTGCCGGGAGCGGATCGACCTACGCAAAGAACGCGGGAGCAAGATCAACCGGGAGATAAAAAGCTTGCCTCGTAGGAATTCTGGGATTACAAGAAGGACGGCTGCGCGGGAAAGTCGAGGAGGAGGAACCCCTTCCGATTATCTGATGTAAACTGATGATGGCAGGATGCGGTCTTTGCGCAGGCAAAAAGACCACACGACCGCGACCGCACTATGCTCAAGAGGAGGACGGGCATGAAGGCAAGCCTCGAGGAAATATCCGAGATATGGCTGGAGCGGGCCAGGGAATCGGGCCTCTCCAAAGCGCAGGAGGCTTACTGGGAAGAGGTCTTTCCGCTTGTCAAAGAGCGATTCATCAGGGATAACCGGAAGCGCCTGGGGCCTTACGACTCCCTGATGCTCACTCTGGGGACCTCGCCCCAACCGCTAATACTGGTCCTGGAAACCGTGAGGCCGAGGAGGGTCTATTTCCTATATACCGCGGAGACGGAAGACCACCTCTCGCGGGTTATCCGGGAGGTGGGCTTCCTGCGAGACCACGAGATCGGCTACGACCGGGACCGCATCGACGCCGACAACCCCCTGGAGCTCTACGAAAAGGTGGGCAGAAAATGGCTGGAGTGGTCCAGGGAATCGGACTGCCGCTGCGCTTTATGCAATACTGGCGGCAAGAAATCCATGGTCAGTGCAGCAGCCGTGGCCGCCTATTTCCTCGGGATAGACCTGATCTACGTCGACCACTCCAAGTATATCGAGGACTTGCGCATCCCAAAGCCCGGAACCGAATACCTAACCGTGCTCCCAAATCCCCTGGTGGCCATGGGTGACCTTAAATTGAAGGAGGCCAGAGCGCTCTTCAACGCCGGCAACTTCGAGACGGCCAAGAGGGTCTTGAACGAGATCTCGGAGGAGCTTAGAGGCCTCCAGGCCCTTCCGGTTGGGATGTTGGTCGGTGTGCTCACTGAGGTCGTGGAGGCCTATTCGTACTGGGACAGGTTTCATTACGGAAAAGCGGCGGAGGCTTTGGAGTCGGCACGGCGCAAGATTGCCCGGTTCGACCTGAGCTTGGACTCTGAACGGCTGGATAAGAACCTCTCCGCACTTGGGGAACTCTCGAAAGAACAACGCGGCCGGTCGCTCTTGTCGGTGCTGCGGGACGAGCCGGCCTTCGGCTTCCGCCTGGCCGTGGACCTCTACCAGAACGCGATGAGAAAGGCCAGGGTGGGCCTACTGGACGATGCCGTGGTGCGTCTCTACCGCTGCCTGGAACTGGTCTCCCAGCTGCGGCTCTCGCAGGTTCCGGAGGCCCTTGGAGGTCCCTTCAACACCGACAGTTTCGACTGGAAAAAGCTGGATAACAGGGTGCGGGAAAGGTACGCTGATGTGTCGGCGCAGGTCTTCAAGAGCAGACGGAGGACTTTTGACCCGGAGAAGATGCCCTCGGACGTGGGTCTCATGGCCGGCCATATCTTGCTGTACAGCATGGGCGACAACCTCTGGAAGGGTAGGACGGTCACCGACCTGATCAACTTTCACTCCGCGATAAACAAGCGCAACGAGCTCATGCTGGTGCACGGCAAGAAAAGGGCCGGCGAGGACGACATCAAGCTGCTGGCAGGGTATGCGGAATCGTTCCTCTGCGCGATCGCTGGGGAATTCGGCATGAAGTGGGAAAGCGTGCTCGAGGAACACGCCTTCGTCGAGCTCTGAGCGCCCGATG
>JACVJG010000414.1 GCA_015711875.1 Candidatus Solincola jinzensis
CCTGTCGCGTCCCGGCAAGGAGGTTGTCGTCGCCGCGGGCGGAAAGGGAGGGCGCGGCAACGCCTCCTTCGCCACGCCGGCGCGGAGGGCGCCGGATTTCCGCGAGCGCGGGGAGCCGGGCGAGGAGAAATGGGTGCACTTGGAGCTCAAGCTCCTGGCGGACGTGGGGGTGGTGGGGCTACCGAACGCAGGCAAGTCCACCCTGGTCTCGCGCCTTTCCGCGGCCAAGCCGCGCGTCGCCGACTATCCCTTCACCACCCTTGAGCCGGTGCTGGGGGTGGTGCGGGTTGACGAGGAGAGGAGTTTCGTCATCTCCGACCTGCCCGGCCTGGTGGAAGGGGCGCACGAGGGCAGGGGGCTGGGGTTGCGTTTCCTGCGTCACGTGGAGAGGACCTCGGTGATCCTGCACCTGCTCGACCTCTCTCCCGACGCTCCCGTCAGGCCGGCCCGGGCTCTGGATATCATGATCGGTGAGCTCTCCTCCTACGGGGCGGGACTGATGGAAAGGCGTCACCTGGTGGCGGGGAGTAAAAAAGACGTCGCCGATCCCTCGCGGATTGAGGAAGCGAGGGAGGCGGCCGCGGCGAGAGGATGGGATTTCCATGCCATATCCTCCGTGAGCGGCGAGGGGCTGGCGGCCCTGGTGCAGCGGCTGGCGGGGCTGGTCGAGGAGTCACGCGCCGAGAGGGCGGGTGAGTTGCCGCGCGAGAGGACCGTATATGCCTACGATCCGGACAAGGAACGCGGATTCAGGGTTTATCGCCGTGGCGAGGGGTTCCACGTGGAGGGCAGGAGGGTGGAGCGGCTGGTGAGGAGCCTGGACCTCTCTAACCCCCAGGCGCTTTCCTACCTCCAGGCGCGCATGAAGAGGATGGGAGTGGAGGAGGAGCTGGCTCGGCAGGGCGCGCGGGAGGGAGACGCGGTGATCATCGCCGGGTATGTCTTCGATTTCCTCCCCGAGCAATGAGAGGCGCGACATCGATCCCGAGAGCCCTTGGGGCACGGTGGCAGCGAAGGACCGGCGATGGGGAATTATACTGGATTATACTTGTCGTGTGGAGCGCGGGAAGCCGAAAGGCCGGGTCCCGGCAGCGCAGGTAAGGTAGCGGCATAAAGAGGAAGGATACGAGCATGTCCTCTGGGGAGAGGCGTAACCTCAACGCCGCCAGGGTGGTGGTAAAGGTGGGCACTTACACCTTGAGCGACGCCACGGGGCGGCTAGACCGCGATCAGATGCGAAACCTGGTGCGACAGGTTGCGGCTCAGCGTGGGAAGGGGCGTGAGGTGGTCCTGGTCACCTCCGGTGCCATAGCGGCGGGGGTGGAGGTGCTGGGCTTGAAGGAACGCCCCCGCGACATCCCCACCCTGCAGGCGGCTTCATCGGTGGGGCAGGGGCTCCTGATCGGTTTGTACGCGCGCCTTTTCGCCGAGGAGGGGTTGCAGGTGGGGCAGATCCTCTTCACCCAGTACGATTTCGCCCACCGCAGTCAGTACCTCAACGCCCGCAACACCTTCCGGCGATTGCTGGAGATGGGGGTGGTGCCGCTGGTGAACGAGAACGACACCGTGGCGGTGGAGGAGATCAGGTTCGGCGACAACGACCGCCTGGCGGCGCTGGTGGCGGTGCTGGTGGAGGCGGATCTGCTGCTCATGCTCTCGGATACCGAGGGCTTCTTCACCGCCGACCCCAAACGGCACGGCGATGCGAGGATCATCCGGGAGGTGGAACGCATCACGCCGGAGATGATGAGACTGGCGGGAGAGGCGGTGGAAGAACATTCCAGCGGAGGCATGGCCGCGAAGATAGAGGCCGCCAGCATAGCGGGCGCAGCCGGGATCGCAACCGTGATCGCCCACGGGCGAGAGCCCGAGGTGCTGGAGAGGGTGCTGGCGGGGGAGCCCCTGGGCACCTATTTCCGCCCTCCGCGAAAAAGGTTGCGCGGGCAGAAACACTGGATAGCCTACGGCGCGCGCCCACGCGGCACCATAGTGGTCGATAAGGGGGCCCGCGAGGCCCTGCTGCGCGACGGACGGAGCCTGTTGCCGGCGGGGGTGCTGGAGTGTCGTGGCGATTTCGTGCCCGGGGACGCCGTGGAGGTGGTCGACGAGGGGGGGAAGAGGATAGCACGCGGCATCTGCGGACTCTCCTCGGCGGAGCTGGAGATGGTGAAGGGTCTGCGCAGCGACGAGGCGGCATGCCGGCTGGGGGAAGAGGAATGCGAGGAGGTCATCCATCGCGATTACCTGGTCATCCTGGAACAAGGGTGAGGCGGGGCGACCTCGCCGCTTCAAGGCGAGCGTGGCCGTGGCGCGGTCGGCATGGCGGGTTCGCGCCTCGCCGGGGGAGCTCGCTGGCGCCTGCCGCGCGACGTTCCCCCTATGCAACCGGGAGCCACGGTCAAGGAAGCGACGGCGCCGCGAGCGGGGAGTCGCGTCAAGCTGGCAGGAATAGCGGTTGAAACGGCAAAAAGATAATTAGGGAATCAGGAGGAGAGATGAGCGTTATAGGGGAGATAGGGGTCAAGGCGAAGGCTGCGTCCAGGGAGCTCTGCCTCATGAGCGCGGAGACGAAAAACCGCGCCCTGGAGGAAATGGCCATGGCTCTCATGGCGAGGAGAGAGGACATCCTTTCCGCCAACCGCGAGGATCTGGAGGCGGGCAAGGAGGCGGGCATGAGCGACGCCCTTATCGACCGCCTGACCCTCACGGAGAAGAGGATCGAGGACATGGCGCAGGGCCTGCGCGAAGTGGCGGCCCTTACCGACCCCGTGGGAGAGGTCATAGAGGGATGGAGGCTGGCCAACGGGTTGGAGATACGCAAGGTACGCGTCCCCCTGGGGGTGGTGGGCATCATCTACGAGGCGCGCCCCAACGTGACCGTGGACGCCGCGGGGCTGTGCGTGAAGTCGGGCAACGCCGTCATCCTGCGCGGCAGCTCCTCCGCCATCCGCTCCAACCTCGTGCTTACCGAGGTAATCGCGAAGGCGGGCGAGGCGGCGGGTCTGCCTGCCGGCTCCATCCAGCTCATCCCACTCACCGACCGGGAATCCGCCAAAGAGTTGATGCGCATGCGCGATTACGTGGACGTGCTCATCCCTCGCGGAGGGGCCGGCCTCATCCGCACCGTGGTGGAGGAGAGCACGGTGCCGGTCATCGAGACCGGGGTGGGAAACTGCCACACCTATATCGATGCCTCCGCGGACCTCGAGATGGCGGAGAGGATCGTCATCAACGCCAAGACCCAGCGCCCCGGGGTGTGTAACGCCATGGAGACCATGCTGGTGCATGAGGC
>JACVJG010000415.1 GCA_015711875.1 Candidatus Solincola jinzensis
TTTACCTTTAATTTGATTTCTCTTGTAGTGGCAATGTTCCTTTTTCCCCGCACAACCGGCCCTGCCTTGAACGTGGCGAGGTCATCATTGTGGGAAGGTGCGAGGAGATCGCTGCCAAAGGCGCATTGAGCCAGGACACCTCCATGGAGTTCATGGCCCGACTGATTGATGAGAGCAAGCATAGGCGGTCACGGTCAAAGATGCAGTGAACCAGGAAAGTCCCACCAGGCCCTCGGATACTTCACCCCCGCGGAGTTCCCGGCGCAAGGACGGATAGGAGCAAGCATAGGGAGTCATAGTCCGCCATATAGTGAACAAGGACAAGCGCTTTACCGCCCCTGGCGCTTGCTGTATCCTTTTCTCGACATCGAGGAGGTAGGCCGCGTGGCGCTGGTGAAAGACCTCGCGTACCAGATGAAGGTGATCCTTTCGGGCACGGCGGAATGCCTGCCCGAGGGGGACCTCGAGGCCAAGGTAAGGAGGTCCATCGAGGAGGACCGTCCCCTGCGCGTGAAGCTGGGGGTCGATCCCACCCGACCCGACCTGCACCTGGGCCACGCCGTGCCCCTGCGCAAGTTGCGGCAGTTCCAGGACCTTGGCCACACCGCCATCCTCCTCATCGGGGATTTCACCGCCCTGGTGGGCGACCCCTCCGCGCGAGACGTCACCCGGCCACAACTTTCGCCCGAGGAGGTCAAAGCCAACGCGGCCACTTACGCGGAGCAGGCCTTCCGTATCCTGGACAGGGAGAGGACGGTGCTGGAGTACAACAGCCGATGGCTGGCCCCCCTCACCTTCGCGGAGTTGCTGCGGCTCACCTCGCATTTCACCGTGGCCCGCCTGCTGGAGCGCGACGATTTCGCGCGGCGCTACGCCGCCAACCTCTCCATAAGCCTGCACGAGTTCCTCTACCCGGTGATGCAGGCCTATGACTCCGTGGCCCTGGAGGCGGATGTGGAGATAGGCGGCACGGACCAGATCTTCAACCTCCTTGCGGGAAGGGAGTTGCAGCGCGATCTCGGGCAGGAGCCTCAGAGCGTCCTTACCCTTCCCATCCTGGTTGGCCTGGATGGGGAGAAGAAGATGTCCAAGAGCCTGGGTAACTATGTAGGCCTCACCGACCCTCCCGAGGAGATGTTCGGCAAGCTCATGTCCCTGGCCGACGAGCTGATGCCCGACTATTTCCGCCTCACAACCGCCCTCGACCCCACTGAGGTAGACGCCCTGTTGGCGGAGCTGGAGTCGGGGTCGCTCCATCCGGCACGCGCCAAGAGGCGCTTGGCGGCGGAGGTAGTCGGGCTGTACTGGGGCGAGAGCGCCGCTCGCGAGGCGGAACGCGCCTTCGATCGCGTGCACGTCGAGCGAGAGGTTCCCGAGGAGGTGCCGGAGGCGGAGATCGACCCTGAGGAGCTCACGGAAGGCGCCGTATGGCTGCCTCGCCTCCTGGCCCTGGTGGGGCTGGCTTCCTCCAGCAGCGAGGGCAAGCGCCTGGTGGCGCAGGGAGGCATAAAACTGAACCATCGCTTGGTGGATGACGTCGACATGGAGATCGCACGCGAGGAGCTGGAAGGCCTGCTTATCCAGAAGGGCAAGCGCCACTTCAGGGTGGTGAGGTTAAGAGGAGGGCAATAAGGGGTTAAGATACCCGGGGATTTCACGGCTGATACCAGAAGCGGATTCTCCGTAAAACATCGAGGTCCTTAAAGATGGCAGCGAAGCCCCGGAGGCTCTTTGCGGCGGTGGCCGCCCCCGCTTGAAGCGATGGCAACGGAGATGGAGACGGCTTGCGGCGAGAAAAAGAGAGGCCTGAGGCGCAATCATCTCAAGGCCGCCGCATCGCCACAAGGTGCTGTTTCCGGGCCATAAAAGGTCGGGAGGCCGCATCCTCCCATCCTGTCCGGAAAGGCGGAGGCGATGAAAAACCCCCTTTGACACGGGCTTTTTGCGGTGTTATTATGAAGTTTGCGGCAAGTCCGCCGGGTTGATCCCGATTGATAAAAGGAGGCGGTATCCCGGGCACTGGAGACTATCTTCAAGAGGTGTGCCGGATGCCGCTGAAAAAGCGGCCTTTTTAGTGCCGCGACGTTGACAGCGGATGCCGCACGTGCTACCTTGTAGCCTTGTTGAATTCGGCGCTTGAGCCGTGTTCCTTGAAAACTAAACAGCGTAAGAGACAGAGAGAGAAAGCTCCAATCAATTCCGTTCCGATCCGCCTCAGGGTGGATCGCGGCCGGTGAGGAGCCCGGATACGCTCCAAGTATGTAAGTCCGCAAGGACTGCATTTTACTCGGAGAGTTTGATCCTGGCTCAGGACGAACGCTGGCGGCGTGCCTAACACATGCAAGTCGAGCGGACCGACCCCGTCTCCTCGGAGACGGGACAGGTTAGCGGCGAACGGGTGAGTAACACGTGGGCAACCTACCCCGAAGACTGGGATAACCCCGGGAAACCGGGGCTAATACCGGATACCTTGCCTTCACCGCATGGCGAGGGCAAGAAAGGTTGCTTTGCTTCCGCTTCGGGATGGGCCCGCGGCCCATTAGCTTGTTGGTGAGGTAACGGCTCACCAAGGCGACGATGGGTAGCCGGCCTGAGAGGGTGTACGGCCACACTGGGACTGAGATACGGCCCAGACTCCTACGGGAGGCAGCAGTGAGGAATATTGCGCAATGGGCGAAAGCCTGACGCAGCGACGCCGCGTGGACGATGAAGGCCTTCGGGTTGTAAAGTCCTGTCAGGAGGGACGAAGTGGCTTCGGCCATGACGGTACCTCGGTAGGAAGCCCCGGCTAACTACGTGCCAGCAGCCGCGGTAAGACGTAGGGGGCTAGCGTTGTCCGGAATCACTGGGCGTAAAGAGCTCGTAGGCGGCCTGTTAAGTCGGGTGTGAAAGCCCTCGGCTCAACCGGGGAACTGCACTCGATACTGGCAGGCTAGAGTCTAGTAGAGGGAAGTGGAATTCCCGGTGTAGCGGTGAAATGCGCAGATATCGGGAAGAACACCGGTGGCGAAGGCGGCTTCCTGGGCTATGACTGACGCTGAGGAGCGAAAGCTAGGGGAGCGAACAGGATTAGATACCCTGGTAGTCCTAGCCGTAAACGATGGGCACTAGGTGTGGGGGGTTACCAAATCCCTCCGTGCCGAAGCTAACGCATTAAGTGCCCCGCCTGGGGAGTACGGCCGCAAGGCTAAAACTCAAAGGAATTGACGGGGGCCCGCACAAGCGGCGGAGCATGTGGCTTAATTCGACGCAACGCGAAGAACCTTACCAGGGCTTGACATGCGCACGAAAA
>JACVJG010000416.1 GCA_015711875.1 Candidatus Solincola jinzensis
GGTCTTCCAGCACACCGTACACCATTCCCTGCCGGTTATTTGATCCTGGAGGCGATGCCGTTGGAACTCCCCCCCTCGTTGGTGAGCAGATAGGTGATGACGTCCGCCCGCGCCCCAGTTCCGTAGTATCCCCTGAGTCGGACCATGAGGTTGGCGGGGTTGCCGTGGTCCGGATGCCCCGATTGGCGGCGAACCCGGGGGTTCCCCGCAGAAACTTCCAGGCGGCGAAATGCATTGCTATTTATTCTCGTTAATCTATTCCTTTAACGCGCTTGACCGGCGCATCGATGCCCCGGAAGCCATAGGGAACCCTCTTCGGGGCAGATGCGGCTGAAATATCATCTACACCCTGAAGCCGCAGGGCGTGGCTACGTGGACAGGCCCGCCTTCATCTGCTCGATGATCTCCAGGGCGGCGCGCGCGGGATCCGGGGCCTGGGTTATCGGCCTTCCCACCACGATGTAGTCCGCCCCCCTGCGCATGGCCTCGTCGGCGCCCGCGAACCTCTTGTGCTCCTCGCCCGCGCCCAGGCCGGCCCTGATGCCGGGGGTCACGACGAGGAAGCCCTCGCCCGCCTCCCCGCGCACCGCCTCGATCTCGCGGGGAGAGCACACCACGCCGTCGCAGCCGTACTCGCGGGCTTTCCTCACCCTGTGCAGCACCAGCTCCTCGAGGCGGCACCTATACCCCATGTCCTCGATATCCGCCTGGTCCAGGCTGGTCAGGACGGTCACGGCCAGGAGTCTCAACCCCGAGTCCCCACGTCCTCTAACGGCGCCCCGGATGATGCCGGCGTTCCCGTGCACGGTGAGCAGGGAGACCCCCATTCCCGCCGCGCGGGCCACCGCCCTCTCCACCGTCTCCGGGATATCGTAGTACTTGAGGTCGAGGAAGACCTTCTTGCCCCTTTCGAGAAGGTAGTCCACCACCTCGCGCCCCGTCGCCGCCTGCAGGATTATACCCACCTTGAAGAAGGAGACGATGCCCTCGAGCCTCTCGACCATTTCCCTGGCAGCCACGCCGTCCTCGCAGTCCAGGGCGCATATAAGCCTCTCCTCAACCGCGTCTCCGATCATCGCTTATCCCCTTTCGTCGACCCCGCCTTTCCCCATAGCATCCCACGCCAGCGGAGGCGAAATCCACCCCTTTGGGAGTCGGCTCTTTTTCGGCCTTGTTCCGGCGGATGTTCGCCGGTGCCCCCCTCAAAGCGGCGAAACCCGTCCCCTGGCGGGTTTTCTCAACCTCTGACCCCCTTGTTGCCCTGGCGTGCTCCTCGAGTGGCGCGAGCGTTTTCCATCCAGCCCGATCATCTTGCGCGGGCATGGCTTCCGCCCTGTTCGATCGCTTACCCCATCAGAGAGAAGTCACCCTGTCGCTTTCCCTCAAGCGCAGGGCCAGCTTGAAGCCTGGACAAGATCGCTTATATGTCGCCTATCGTGATCCGCATTTTCTCGTTTCGGTCATCCTGCTTACAAGAGGAAGGATGCTTTCCGCTCTGCTTCACACCCAGGGACCTCTCATAGACCCGGGACAAGGTTGTCAATGAGCTGCCGGAAGGCTATCTATCATTACCGTCGGATCCTAGACATCCTTATGCGCTACCCTTCCATTTCCATCCATACATTCTGCATAGGCCCGAAAAAATTGTGCCGTTCCCGCGATGCTGGAGTCCTCCTCGCAGCCGCGGGGACCGTCATATAGACCGAGTTACGTTCGCGTCGTCGTCGCGCTTTCGTTTCATGGCACACAGGCGAGCATTAAGGCGACGCCGCACTGCGGAGACCGGGTTCCTACCTTGTTCCCATAATGAACCGCAAAAGCGTCGTCTCCCACGGGTAAAATCAATAGATACGGAAACGTACGGAAAGGCGCCCGAGGGGCCGGGTGGCCGGAAAGGAAAGGGGACGCCATGCCCTTGGACAGGATCCGCAAGCGGGACGGCTCGGTGGCGGCTTTTGAGGCCGCCAAGATAGAGGCAGCGGTGCGCAAGGCCATCGAGGCGGTGGGAGAGGGAGACGCCTCACGGGCGGGCGAGATCACCGCCAAAGTGGTATCCAAACTCGAGGCGCGGTTTATCGAGGCCATACCTTCGGTGGAGGAGGTGCAGGACCTGGTGGAGGAGACCCTCATCGAGGAGGGCCTGCCCCGCACCGCCAAGGCCTATATCCTCTACCGCGAGAGGCGGGCGGAGATACGGCGCACCAAGGACTTCATGGGCGTGAAGGACGAGCTAAAGCTCACGGTGAACGCCGTGAACGTGCTCAAGAAACGTTACCTGCTCAAGGACGAGCGCGGCCAGGTGGTGGAGACGCCCGACCAGATGTTCCGCAGGGTGGCCAAGGCGGTGGCCGCCGCGGATCTCGCCTATGACCCCGGCGCCGACGTCGCCGCCACCGAGGAGGAGTTCTACCGCGCCATGGTCTCCCTGGATTTCCTCCCCAACTCCCCCACCCTCATGAACGCGGGCACGGAGGTGGGGCAGCTCTCGGCCTGCTTTGTCATCCCCGTCGAGGACTCCATCCCCGGCATCTTCGACGCCGTCAAGGACATGGCCCTGGTGCACAAATCGGGCGGCGGCACGGGTTTCTCCTTCTCGCGCCTCAGGCCCAAGGGCGACGTGGTGCAGTCCACCATGGGCATCGCCTCCGGTCCCCTCTCCTTCATGCGCATCTTCGACGTCACCACCGAGGTCATCCGCCAGGGCGGGAGGAGACGCGGCGCCAACATGGGGATCCTGCGCTGCGACCATCCCGACATCCTGGACTTCATAACCGCCAAGGACCAGGACGGCTTCCTCTCCAACTTCAACCTCTCGGTGGGCATCACCGACGAGTTCATGCGCGCCCTGGAGAAAGACGAGGTCTATTTCCTGCGCAACCCCCGCAGCGGTGCCGTCACCGGCAGCCTGCACGCCCGGGACGTCTTCAACCTCATCGTCACCCAGGCCTGGCGCACCGGGGACCCGGGCCTGGTCTTCCTGGACACCATCAACCGCCACAACCCCACCCCCCACCTGGGAGACATAGAATCCACCAACCCCTGCGGCGAGCAGCCGCTGCTGCCCTGGGAGAGCTGCAACCTCGGCTCCGTGAACCTCTCCAACATGGTGCGGGAGGGCAGGCTGGACGAGGAGAGGATGCGCCGCGCTATCCGCACCGCGGTGCACTTCCAGGACAACGTCATCGACATCAACCGTTGGCCTCTGG
>JACVJG010000417.1 GCA_015711875.1 Candidatus Solincola jinzensis
ATAAGCTACCACAACGGCAGCATCTGGCCCCACGACAACGCCATCATCCTAAAGGGCATCAAGCGTTACGGTGAGCACGCCGCCCTCCTCAAGGTGGTGGAAGGGATCTCCAAGGCGAGTATAAGCATGGACCACCTGCGCCTGCCCGAGCTCTTCTGCGGCTTCCGGCGCACGCGTTTCGGCGAGCCCGTCCCCTACCCGGTGGCGTGCAGCCCCCAGGCATGGGCCTCAGGGAGCATATTCCTCATCCTGCAGTCCCTGCTGGGGCTTTCCCCCGACGCCGCCAAAGGCATCCTCTTCGTGAACAACCCCTGCCTGCCCCCCTGGCTGGAGAAGGTGACCCTGCGTAACCTGCGCGTGGGGCCGGCGAGGTTGTCCCTGCTCTTCCGCCGCGAGGAGGAGGTCACCGTCTTCAGCGTGATCGACAAGCAGGGGGAAGTGCGCGTGGTGGTGGAGGAATGAGCTCTGACAGGCCCTATCGTTTCATCGATCCATAAAGAGGATCACATGACGTGGTGGCTTTATCCATGGACCAGGACGGTCTCGCGCTGAATCTTACATGGCTGTGCCGACTCCAACTATCCAGGTGGGGTAAACCCGGCCGGGAACGGATATCTCCAGTGCTGGGCAATCCTGGCAGCAAACTCGACCGTGAACATTGACCGCCCGCGTCAGGGGCGGAGGACCTTCACCGATGGGCCGCGCTCGATGGTGAGGGTGTAGGGTTCCTCCAGCTCGAAGACCTCGCCGTCAAGGCTGTACCCCTCGCGGCATTCCATGAAGAGGCGCGACGCGCGCTGGTTGAAGAACTCCTCTTTTGGATAGGGTGGCTCCCCGCCCCTCGCCCACAACAGCTTGTGGAGCTTGCGCGCGAGGCGGAAGATGGGGACGCTGGTGGCGATGACGTAGAAATCGCCCGCGCCCTCGTCGCGGAAAGCGTCGAAGGTTATCACCACCACCTGGAAGATGACCGCCAGCACCACCGTGACCTCGCTCGCCGGAAGCTCGAAGTCGTCTATGACCACGCGCGCCGGCGTGAGCCCGAAGACGTCTTTGTAGCGGGTGCGCCGCGTCGCCCCGCCGAAGGCGCATTTCACGAAGAGCCTGGCGGCGGCCACCGGACCGCCCTTGGTCTCGCGGTAATAGACGCGGTGGAAGCGGTAGAGGGCACCGTTGCCGTAGAAGAAACCGTATTCCTTTTCCTCCCAGTCGCCGACACGGCGCGTGACCCGCAGGGTGGGGACGTCAAAACAGGGCAACTCCCCGCCCCGGCGCTCGATGTCGAGGGCGCGGCGCAAAAGCTCAGGGGGGTTCCCTTTGATGCCGAGATGGTCCGCCAGCAGGTTCATGGTGCCGCCGCGCAAGGGAAAGATCACCGGTATGCGCTCGGAGCCCTCGCCGTATTTATTGACCATATGGGTGACGGTGCGCTGCACGGTCCCGTCCCCCCCGTTGAGGCACAGCAGGCGCTCTCCCGCCGCCAGCATGCGCTCCACCGCCCCGTCGATCTCCTCCATGGTCTCCGTTTCCACCACCATGCCCCGGTCGCCGACGATATCCGGGATGCCGTAGCGGCGGTAGCGTCCGAAGCGGTTCCTGCCCGCCTCCACGTTGGTGAGCACCGCTATGCCGAGGATGGGAAGGGACAGGGCAGTGACCCTGGTCGCGCCGGCGCGGGCGGCGGAGAGAAGCAGGGCGAACGTCAGGATGGGAATGAGCGCTTGGGACGCCCCGCGCGGCTTGGGGAACCTTCTTCCCGGGCGGGTTCTTGCCCTTGTCTGCCTCATGCCATCCTCTTCCAGCCGCAGACGGGCCTCCAAGCCCCCGGCCTGCCGTCAGCCCGACATGGCCATGCCGCCCCCCACCAGCCCTATAAAGGAGAAGGCTATGAAGACGATCGAGCCTATGCCCACCGAGATCCCTTCCGTGCGCAGTATGGTGGTGAGGTTGGTCACGGACATCCCCAGGGCGAAGATGGAGAAGAGTATGGCCACCCCTCCCAGCCCCCTGCTCTGGAAGATGAGCATGAGCAGGGCTATGAGGGCTATCAGCGCCCCGAGGATGAGGGAGCACAGGCCGGTGAAGAGAGGGCGTCCCTCGGAATAGACGAAGAAAGCGTTCACCACCTCTCCCTGGCCGCCGCCTCCCTCCTTGCCCAGGTTGAACCAGTCCCAGCCCGAAAGGGTGAGGAACCCGCCCGGACCGCTGCCCCAGGCCATCCAGGTACTGGCCAGGATGAGCGCCCCCGCCACCAGGATGATAAGCGTGCCCACCCAGAACATGCCTCCCCTGCTTCTGGGAGCGGCGGCGGGGCGCGCGTAAGCCGTGGGCGCCGCGGGATATGGTTGTTGGGCATATGCCCCCGCCTGGACGGGCGGGACCGGCGCTTGTCGCTGCTGGTACTGGTAAGGTTGCTGATAGGCCTGTTGCCCATACGGCAGCGACGGCGGCTGGGGCGTAGGTTGCTGCGGGGTCTGGTAAGGTTGTGCGGGAGCGGCGGGTGGCGCCTGCGCCGGGGCTTGCGGCGCTTCCGCCGCGGGCGCCTGCAGCGAAGCGCCGCACTTCACGCAGAACCTGGCGTCATCGTTGTTGGATTGGCCGCACTGTGGACAATCGCGCATCAAGCTCACCCCCGGTGTCGATGGATCCCGCCGACGCTTTTTAAACCGGAAACGATCACCCCGATTATATACCTATTCGCCCTTCTGTCGCCTTTTCTCTCCGCTTGACCTCTTCCCTCAGCTGTGTGACCTTTTCCCTTGAGGCACGTCATCACGGTTATCCAAAACCTTCCTCCCTTTTTGGTTGCTCTCCTTAGAAGAGGAAGGCTATCTATCGTCGCTCCAAGAGTCCAGACACAAATCCTTATACGCTACCTTCGCCAAGGTTTTCTTGAGAGAAACGATCATCGCGTGTAACACCCGTTCGGACCGCCTGCGATATCATCCGTTCACCCAAGAGCCCAACCCGGAGGAGCGTCAATAACTGATAGCGTCCGGTGAGAGCGCCTGCAATTCGGCCATCGCCAGGGACCTGGGAGGACTCTTGGTCTAGTCAATAACAGATAGTGTCCGATGAGGCCACCTGCAATACTCCCCTTTTCTCTCTCAAGTCCTTTCCTGACCACGCGAGTCGAGAATCGAGGCTATGCAAAGACAGAGCGGTTATCCGGTTGTGCTATCCTGATCCTCTGCCACTTCAGCGCCTGCCTCTCATGTGGCGTAAGGCAATATGCAAAATCAGAGCTGTTATTCTCTCTAAGTCCTTTCTTTTCACTCATATC
>MU158564.1:0-2777 GCA_015711875.1 Candidatus Solincola jinzensis
CGGACGAGGCCCACGACTTCAGCGCCAAGGTGGAGACGCTCAACGGGACGCGCGTCATCTGCGAGCGCCCCATGTACTTCAACTACAACGGGGTCTGGACGGGAGGCCACGACGTGGTGGGGGCCACCTCCCCCGCCCAGGCCTTCTACTTCGCGGAGGGCACCTGCCGCCCCGGCTTCGACCCCTACCTCTGCATCCAGAACCCCGAGGAGGAGGCCGCGGAGGTGAGGATCACCTACATGCTGGGCGACGCCTCCACCTCCGAGCACACCCTCACCGTGGCCCCGCGCTCCCGCGCCACCGTGCCCGTGAAGGCCCACCTGGGCGAGGGAGCGGACGAGGCCCACGACTTCAGCGCCAAGGTGGAGACGCTCAACGGGACGCGCGTCATCTGCGAGCGCCCCATGTACTTCAACTACAACGGGGTCTGGACGGGAGGCCACGACGTGGTGGGCTTCGTCCCCTGAGGCACCGGGGGTCTGAGGCGCCGGGGTCGAGCCTCGCCAGGCACCGGGGTCAGGCCTTGCTTGGTGCCTTATGCACCGGGGTCAGGCCTCGCTTGGTGCCTCGTGCACCACGTTCCCTGGTTCTATCCTCACCCCAGGCACCGCGGTCGAGCCTCGCCCGGTTCCTTAGGCACCGGGGTCTAGCCTCGCTTGGTTCCTTAGGCACCGTAGGCACCGCGGTCGAGCCTCGCCTTGTGCCCGGGAGGGGCATTCTAACGGCATTCAAATGATCCATGCGCATGACCACATCTCGCTTATCTCCCGCCCTGAGCCCTGGTGCCCGCGGGGAAAAGGTGTAATGCGAGGGAAAACGGTGGGAGTGCGTGAGGAGACGGAGGAAATGTGTGGGAAAACAGAGGGAACGTTTGATGAGATGGGAGGAGCTTGGGGAGATAGGGGAGAGCTTGGGGAGGCGGTATGAGGGTGTGGGGAAACCGAGGTATTATGCGGGCCGAATATGGTATAAACAATACTGCAAGGGTGGGTAATGATATACGGGCATAAGCAAGGCCATCGGGCGTGAGAGCCGTTGGCCCTCTCATATGTGCGAGAAAGGCCGTTGGGGAACAAACCCTTTTACGCGCGAAGTCAGGTGATGGGGAAGTGAAAGGATGGGGGACCGTCAGGGAGCTCATGCAGGCAATCGCCAAGGTCCAAGAAGGTGAAGAGCGGACGATAACATCTCGCGTGGCTTACGGGCGGGCATGCGGCTTCTGGCGGGCAAGCGGCTTCAGGCAGTTAAGCGGGTGTGAACGGGAAAAGAGGTACGGGCAGGCAAGATGGCGCGAACAGGCAGCCTGGCATAAGCGGGCTAACAAGGTGCCAACCGTTTTTGCTTTCGTCCTGGCCGCGTTATTGCTGGCGAGCGCTATCGGCATCATCGCGTCGGGACCCGAGGAAGCTCTCGCCGCGGCGGGGCCCTACGGGACCATAGTCTTCGTGAGAGATGGCAATATATGGAAGTACGATTTCGACGACGCCAAAGAGACGCTGCTGGTGGAGGACGGCACCTGCCAGTCTCCGGACCTGCACCCCAGCGGGAGCAAGGTCGTCTACACCTCCAGGCGGGACGGCCTGGCCTGGGACGGGGCGGAGGGCATCAAGCGCCAGATCTACGAGTACGATATGGCCACCGGCAAGAGCCGGCGGCTGGTCTACGACCCCGGCTGCGACATGTACGACCCCAGCTATTCCCCCGACGGGAAGAGGCTGGTATTCGCGCGCTCGGTGAACCCGCACGTCGATCCGGGATATGGCTCTATGGTGGTCTTCGACGCCGAGCTGTGCGTGATGGACCTGGGAAGCGGAAGCGTGCGGGTGATTGACGGGGACGAGGAAGGCAACGGATGGGAGTGGTGGTCGTACATCGAGCCGACCTTCCTTCCCGGAGGCAAGAAGATAGTGTACGTGGAGAGCGGAGAGGGCATATCCAGCGCCGGGGTCATCCCGGCCTCGGGCGGGGAGACGCAGTGGCTGGATTTCAGCGCTGAGGTGGGAGCAGACTATCCCAACGTGTACAGGGCGGCGTATTCGCCCGATGGGAAGAAGATGGCGGCGAGCGCCGGGGCCCACGCGGGAAGCCCCAGCTTCATCTACCTGCGAAGCCCCATCGACAGCCTGGGAAAAGAGATCCTGAGCGCCGAAGAGGTGGGGACGCCGCGTTCCTTCAGCCCCGACAGCGCGTTCATCGCCTACGACCACTACCGTTATCAGGACCAGTACAGCTCCGTGTTCGTCTCGAACCTGGACGGCTCTTATGTGCGCAAGCTCATATCCAGGGCGGAAAGCCCCGACTGGGGCATAGACTACCAGTCGCACTGGCGCCGCGACCTCAAGCGCGGCGACATCCTGCTCCACCGCTCGAAAGGAGCCCTTTCCCACCTGGTCTTCTTCACCCATGCCGGCATCTACGTGGGCAACGGCAAGGTGGTGGAGGCCAGGGACCCCATCATAGGGAATCCTTTCGACGACGGCATCGCGGTATATGACGTGAGCGACTGGGATTACCCGGGGGATACCTACGTGAGCGTCATGCGGCTGAAAGGCTACGCGAGCAGTGCTGCCGTGAGGGCTAAGGCGGAGGCGGCGGCCGACTGGGCCCTCAACCAGGCGCAGCGCTCCTACGTCGCCTACCAGGAGTTCTACCTCTGGCTGGACCGCTGGGCCAGCGCGAGCTCCCCCGGCTGGTACTGTTCCGAGCTGGTATGGGCCTCCTACTGGAACCAGGGGGTGGACCTGGCGGTAGTGGGAGGCATGGGGCCCTCCCTTTCC
>MU158564.1:2787-3282 GCA_015711875.1 Candidatus Solincola jinzensis
GTGGAGGAAGTGTCGTCTCACCATGCGTTCTGTCCCGGGCACGAGGAGTTGGGGATGTCGGTGAGGGCCGACTGCCCCGTGGACCTCGCCCTCGAGGACCCGGAGGGAAAGAAGTTCTCCGCGGAGGCCTGGGAGATCGAGGGGGCCTATTACCTGCAGACGGACGTGGACGGGAACGGGGACGTCGAGGACATCATAAGCATCCCCAGCCGCGTGATGGGGGATTACCGCGTCAAGGTGACCCCCGAGGCGGGGGCCTCCCCCTCCGACACCTTCTCCCTTGAGGCGAGCATCAAGGGGACGGCCTATAAGCTGGCCGAGGGCATGCGCATATCCGACATCCCCGAGGAGGGCTTCCTCATCGCCGCCCCCGAGAAGACCTGGTACCTGGCCGAGGGCTGCACGCAGGGGGGCATGGAGACCTGGGTGCTGGTGCAGAACCCCGGGGATGAGGCCGCCCACGTGAGGCTCACCTTCATGACCGAGTCCGGGCCC
>JACVJG010000420.1 GCA_015711875.1 Candidatus Solincola jinzensis
CCTCCTGGGCCCGGGCAGGGACGTCTCGGTGTCGGTGCGCGCCTCGGCCCCCATCGTGTGCGAGCGCCCCATGTACTTTCAGCCTTAAACACCCTGGCGCCTTGGGGTCAGGCCCGGACTTAGGACATTCTCTCTTTCCGGCCCGGGCAGTCTGCAGATATCCAGGGGCTGATCGGCTCGGCTCCGCGATCCGCGGGCTGCGGGTTCCGTTAAGCGGAAGGCTAAAGCCAAGGTCTTTCCCTCACGTGGAGCTGCCGTTCGAGATGTGACCACCGTCGACAACTCCTCCTGGCGGCAGGTTGTTGATAGGTCGCGAACAGCGCGGCTTTTCCCAACCGCTCATTGCGGCGTTGACATAAGTAAGCAAATCGAGCCCGAGAGAGGCGAGACGGCCGGGAGCCAAGGCTGAAAAAACGGGTTAAAAGACATGATACGCCCCTATCCTCGATCGTTGCGCCTTAACCGATTCTTTACAAATTCTTTAAGCAGGCATAATCCGCGCAAGCGATGATCTGATGGGAAGGAGGTGATGGCGATGAAAAGAGGACTAAGGATAGCGATGCCGCTTTCCCTGATGGTGTTGCTCGTCTCGGCGCTGTTTTTCTCCGCCACCGGCGTCGCGCTGGCTCAGGAGGAAAAGCCTGGGGAGCGCCAGGAGGGGCAGCTCGACGAGGAGCAGGGGAAGGAGGTGCCGCCGGAGCTGCAGGAGAAGATACGCGAGCTCAAGGAGTCCTTGAGGGATCTCAAGCAGGTGCTTTCGCCTTTGATGGAGAGCGTCCGGGATTACGTGCAGAAGAACCGTTCCACCTGGAGAGAACAGCAGGAGAGCTGGCGGCAGGGCATTGCGAGGAGACGCGAGCTTATACAGGGTCTGCGAGAGCAACTTGCCCCACTCAAGCTGGTCATCGAGACCACCAAGACCGCGAGAGAGGCGATAAGGGCCGACCTCAAAGCCGCGTGGGACGCCTGGAACGCTGGCGATATCCAGGGAGCGATAGAGGGGATCGACCAGGCGCTGGCAAAGATCGAGGAAATAAAGCGGGTGATCAGTGAGGCCCTGCAGCCTGAGTGAGGGCTTGGTGGATTTCCCCATACTCACGGCAGTCTCCATGATAACCAGAAGGGGGGCCGTGGGCGGCGGCGAAGAGGCAGTGTCTCAACAAAAAGGGGGTCGTGGGCGGCGGTGAGGAGGCGTTACCTCAACCCGATGGACATGTTCTCAAGGTTTCACGCGCCTTGATCCGCCGCCCAAGTGAGATAACCCTGATGGGGAATGGCGGAAACCGCAGCTCCAGCCGCAAGGCCTGCTTTCACGGACAGACTTGCCCGCTGACAGCGAATACGACGGGTTCCGCTCCGCAAGTTGGTCATGCCCTGCCGTCTTGGGTGGTGAACGGAGGGCTTGCAGGGAGAGCGCTGGAAAACGAGACGTGAAGGGCTCGAACCGCCGGCACCGGGGAGGGCGGAGGTTCTCCATCCCCCCGGAGGACCTCCCCCCGGTGATCCGGCAAGACACAAAGGATTGGGGTAGGAGATGAAGGCGGCAAGCAGATCCTGGTGGAGTCGGAGGGATGTCTTTGACGTCCTGGCGGTTCTCTTCATGCTCGCATGCGTGGCCTTGATCCTGGCGAACCTCTCCATGTTCCCCGTTTACCTCGATATCCCCTACCACATGGCGGTCACGCGGGGGTTCCGTGAGGCAGGCGGCATCGTGACCTGGGACTTCTGGGACGCTGCCCCTGCTGGCCGCCCGCACATCTACCCGCCTCTCCTCCACATCGGGATGTCCATGCTGGAGGACGTCGGCCTCTCCGTGGAAACGGTGGCTACCCTGGTATGCGTGGTGATGTTCCCCCTTATCCTTGCCTCGATGTGGTGGGCGATGCGCAAGCTGTTCGGGCCGAGGGCCGCTTTCTACTCATTAGCTCTCCTGGCGGTACCTTATACCTTTTTCTACCAGACGGGCGTCACCATCGCCGCTTCCATGGTGCTTATCCTGACCCCCCTGGTGTTCCTGGCCCTGGAGAAGGACCGCAAGGTAGCCGCCACCCTGCTCCTGGCCATGTGCCTGTATTCTCACCTGGTCCTGGGCCACCTTACAGCCCTGGCCCTCTTTATCTACATGCTGCACCGCCGCGAGTTCTGGAAGAGGATCATGGGCGTTCTGGTCGCCGCGTACCTCCTCTATTTGCCATGGGGGCTGGTGGTGCTCTCCAACTTGGGCAGTTTCTCCGTATCCGAGCCGGGCATGGGCAGCGACTTCGCGCTGCATCTCTTCCTCTGGGCACTGGCGGCGGCCGGCATGGTGGTCTGTTACCGGCGCCGCAGGCAGCATTTCCTCCTCCCCTCCTATTTCATCTCCATGGTGCCCATCGCCTTTTTCTACTCCCACCGCTTCTGGGAAGGCCATGTCTTCCTGCCCTTGGCCATGCTGGGCGGCGTGGCCCTGGACCGCCTCCATGTCTTCCTGCGCGAGCGCTTCGCCCGCAGCAAGCGCCTCGGCGCCATGGCGGGAGCCCTTGCGGGCGTTGCCCTGGCGATGATACTGGCAACGGTGTTCTTCGCCGACCCGGTGTTGGCAGCATCTGGAGGTTTGCGGGCAGGGGCGATGCCGGGCAGAGGTCCGGGGTACGAAGGGGGCACGCCGACAGGGGGTGCGGAAGGCGTTCCCATAGGACCTGGAAACAACATCCCACCTGGTCCGGGGCCTTATGCGCCTTCGGCGGGTCTCGAGAGCGACGGCCCGGCCGGCGGCGAGCACTACCCTTCACCGCCGCCCGGGAGTGGTTTTGACCCGGGGTTCTACGCGCCCGAGGCGGGTCAAGAGAGCGACGGCCCAGCCGGCGGCGTTTATTCTACGCCGGTTCCCCCCGGGGTAGCGGGCGGGCCTCCGATGATCCAGGGGCAAGGAAGAGGCGCTCTTCAAGGACGCCTCATGCGCTTGAGGGAACTCGCTTCCGGATCGACCACCGTAAAGCTGCAGCCAACGACCTTACTGGTGTTGTCGGGCCTTGAGGAGTCGCGGCAGGCCGTGCTCTCCAGGGAGATGGAGGTGTTCGGAAGCGAGAGCATGGAACTCATGCGTGCCGTGGAGGATAACAGCGACCCCGGCGAGACCGTGTTCGTCAACGAGGGAAGACTGGGAGATCTCATCTATGCCCTGACCGGGCGTTACGTCACCCAGGGCATGTTCCATGAAGTGCAGCCTGAGCAGAAGGCCGATCCGCGCAAGGACGCCCCCCTCGCGGTTGTCAACGCCGGAC
>JACVJG010000421.1 GCA_015711875.1 Candidatus Solincola jinzensis
CCCAGAACCCGGACGATGCGAGGGGAAAAGCCGATACGCTCGGCCATCTTCACCCCCAGCCAGAGGAATATGCATCCGGCGGCCACCGCGGCAGCGACCGCCACCCCTTCCCCGCCCATCCCCGCCTGGGTCGCCCAGGCCCTTAGCGAGAGGTAGGCGGCCGCAATCCCCCGCACGGGAAGCCCCAAAACCACCAGGTAGGAGAGGACAAGCCGTCTGGAGGGCACCTCGAGTATCACCTCGTCTCCCGCCTCCACGTCCAGACGCGCGGCGGCCGAGAACTCCATCACCTGCTCGCAGTCGCGCGCCAGCAGCCCGCAACCCCCGCACTCCGCGCAGTTCACCCGCGCCACCCTAACCCTGGCGCGTCCTCCCTTCACCTCCATGACCACGGCCCTGCATTCCATGCCTCAAGTCTAGCACGCGCGGCCGGCTCCATCCCTCCCCGGCAATACCTCGAACAATTACGGTTATGGGTTGACGGCCAGACCATAAAAACACGTAAAGTATCGAGCAAAACGACCATTCGCCCATGGGCACTGGCTGCAAGCCCATGCTTGGCTCGTTTTCCTTTGTATGTGGAAACCAGCGCGCGTCAGGGGTATGGCCAAGCCGCGTGCAGACCGTAGAACCAGGCGAACAGGATATCGGGCGGGGCTCCCGGCCCCTAGAGCGCTCGCTCCTCACATCCTCACAAGTACAAGGCCATGGGACATGACCACTGCCGAAATCAGCGGAGCGTCCCGCCTTCAGGTCCCGTGTTCAGGGCTTTGGCCCCCCACTCACCGGACTCAGTTGCCCTTGAAAGCGCGTCAAAGGGCGGAAAACGAAAATACCCCAGAATTCAGCCTTATTCCGTCCCCGAGGGAATCGTGCCCTTAAAAGCGCGTCAAAGGGCATAAAAACGAAAATACCTCTGGACTAAACCGCTGCAAGGGATTAGATTACTGATGGCATTTTTTTGCCCGCGCCCCCTTGGACGCGTTACGGGAGGGGACTTTTATAGCATAGAAGGAGCCATGACGAGAAAAAGCGGCCTGCTGTACAAGATCAGGGGGGGCGTGCACCCTCCTACTCGCAAAGCCCCCACAGCCGAGAAAGAGATAAGAAGGATCGAGGCCCCCGCCACCGTGATCATCCCCTTGCGCCAGCACATCGGCGCGCCATGCACGCCCAGGGTGAAGAAAGGCGACCAGGTTATGGTGGGAACGGTCATCGGCGATTCCGAGGCCTACGTCTCCGCTCCCATCCATTCCAGCGTATCGGGAAAAGTGGCCCAGGTGGCCCCCCAGCCCCACCCCGCGGGAGGGGAAGTGCTGGCGGTGATCATCGAAAACGACGGCGAGTACTCGCGCGATCCCGAGCTGCAACCTCCTTCCGCATGGGAGAGCATGGAACCTGACGATATACGCAAAGCGGTGCGGAAAGCAGGGATGGTGGGCTTGGGAGGAGCGGCGTTTCCCACCCATGTCAAATTGAGCCCCCCCAGGGATTGCCCTATCGACACCGTGATCCTTAACGGGGCCGAGTGCGAGCCCTTCCTAACCTCCGATTACCGGCTCCTCCTCGAGGAAACGGAGGCGGTGCTTCTGGGCTTGCGCATCATCATGCGGGCGGTGGGAGCCAAACGGGGCATAGTGGCCATCGAGGACAACAAGCCCAGGGCGATAAAGGCGGTGGAGGCGGCCGCGCGCGGCTCCGGTATAGAGGTGGCGTCGCTGCGGACGCGCTACCCCCAGGGAGCCGAAAAAGTGCTTATCGCCAACCTCTTGCGCCGCGAGGTCCCCTCGGGCGGGCTTCCAATGCATGTCGGGGTGGTGGTGAACAACGTGGGCACCGCCCAGGCCATAGCACGCTATTTCAGCCAGGGGACGCCCCTGGTGGAGAGGGTGGTCACCGTCACCGGATCGGTGGTGCGCGAGCCATCCAACCTGCTGGTGCCGCTGGGCACGAGTTTTTCGCACGCCGTGGAGTCCTGCGGAGGTTTTACCGAGCCTCCCGCCAAGGTGATCATGGGCGGCCCCATGATGGGGCTGGCGCAACATACCCTGGAGGTACCGGTGATCAAGGGCACCTCGGGTATCCTCGCCCTTTCCTGGAAGGAGGCGCAGTTCAGCGCTCCCTCGGAGCCGGTGTGCATAAGGTGTGGGCGCTGCGTTGATGTATGCCCCATGGGGCTGATCCCCACCTACCTGGGGTCCTATGCCCATAACGAGAAATGGGACCTTCTGCAGAGGCTGCATATAGAGGACTGCATCGAATGCGGCTGCTGCACTTACACCTGTCCTACCAAAAACCCCCTGGTTCAGCTCATCAAGACGGGCAAGGCGGAGCTGGCGCGCCGCAAACAGCGCGAGGAGAGGCGCGCGGCTGAAAGGATCGCCGGCGAAGGCAACGGAGATGAAAACGGAGGGGGTGGGGATTAAATGACGGAGAACAAGCTCATCGTATCCACCTCGCCCCACATCAGGGATCCCATAAACACCCGCCGCATCATGTGCCACGTCATCGCGGCTCTCGCCCCGGTGACGGTATACGCGCTGGTGATACACGGACTCTCGGCGCTATGGGTGCTGCTTTCCTCCATCGCTGGCGCCATGCTGGGGGACTTCGTCATGCAGAAGGGCAGGCGTATCCCCGTGACCCTGGACGATTGCAGTGCCCTCCTCACGGGCCTTCTGCTCGCGCTCACCATGCCCCCGAAGCTGCCATGGTGGGTGGCCGGGGTGGCGGGACTGGCGGCCACCATCCTGGGCAAGCAGATATTCGGCGGCCTGGGACACAACATCTTCAACCCTGCCTTGGTGGGGCGTGCGGTTGCCTTCGTCTCCTGGCCGGCCTATTTCGCATCCGGATACGCGAAGAGCGCCGCCATCGGCATCGCCAACACCGCCACCCATAAGGCTATCGAGGGAGCGGTGGACATCGTCAACGGGGCATCCCCGCTCGCGGCCATGAAATACATCTATGACGGCGCCGCCAAGGCCCCCCAGGGACTCTTCGCCTCCAAATATTATCAGCCTTTGCTCTTCTCCAACCCCTGGGGATGCCTGGGAGAGGTTTCCGCCCTGCTGCTCATAGCGGGAGGCATCTATCTCATAGCCACCAAGGTCATCGGGTGGAGGATAACCGTGGTCTATGTGGGAACGGTGGCCGCCCTGACCGCCCTCACCGGCCGCGATCCCCTTTTCTACGTCCTGGCCGGCGGGCTCCTCATAGGGGCGGTCTTCATGGCCACCGATTACACCACCAGC
>JACVJG010000422.1 GCA_015711875.1 Candidatus Solincola jinzensis
TGGATGAGTGGCCTCTTGGCGGCCACCCATCCAAGCCGCTCGGCCAGGAAACCCGGGACATCGAACCCTTCGCTCACCGCTCACCTCCCATGCAGGGGGCAGAGAACAGCCGTGTCTCGAAGGTTCCCAGCTCGCCCATCGCGGGCGCTTCGCCTTCATTGCCGGCCTTGCCCGGAACCTCGGGTATCTCGCTCACCGCTCACCTCCCATGCAGGGGGCCGTCAGGGTCGACGCCGTGACGCGCGCTCCCTCACCGGCCTTCGCCTTCCTTGCTTTTCAGCAGGGTGGCCACCGTTTCCAAAAGCTGGTCGGGGTCTGCTGGCTTGTCCAGATAGGCGGCGTATTCCATGGGGCGCCCCGTCTCCAACTCGTAGCGCCGCCGGCTCACCTCCTCCCGCACCGAGGTCAGGATCACCACCGGTATGCCGGACCAGCGCTCGTAGCGCGGGTCGCGTAACATGTCTATTACCGCGAAGCCGTCCACATGGGGCATGAGGAGGTCGAGGATGATCAGGTCGGGGTTTTCCAGCTTGATCTTCTCCAGAGCCTCGGAACCGTCTTTGGCGGTGACGATCTCATAGCCTTCCTCTTCCAGGATCATGGAGACCACGTCGATGACGTCGGGGTCGTCGTCCGCGAGCAGTATCTTCCCGCCCATCTCCTTCCTCCCTCTTTTTTCTCCCCTCCGTTTTCGCCCGCACCCGCGGGCGGTGGTTCCGCTCCGCAAAGATTATATCCCGTTATAGGCCGCCTGGGTGAAAGGGAGAGGGAAAGTCTCGAAGGAGCCCCGGCTCCCCATTATCGGGCGCGCGGGGAAAAGACCCGAGGCTCTGGTGAGGATCGACGAAATACCCGCCCGCTATCGGGCTCAAGGGAAAGGCCTTCCCGAACGTCCTGCAATAAAAGCGCGTGGGGGAAGAAGATCGAGCCGGCGCAGGCTGGTAAAAGAGCCGCAAACCGAGTCTGCGCGGATAGGTCGGCTTGTACGTCCTGGGCGGATAGGGCCGCTTTTCGGAGAGGGGTCCTTTCCTCGATCCCGCCTTAAGGCTGGGGAGAAGGCGAATGTCTCACGCGATCCGCATGAAGCGATGCCGTTACCCGTTCTATGGCGCCTGGGAGGTGGCCATCCATCTCTCTTCCAGAGAACATGTCACGCCCACCGGTATGGTGAAACTTACCCGCGTGCCCTTTCCGGTTCCCGGCACCGGGCTCTCCGCCCTGATCTCCCCACGGTGCATCTCCACTATACGCTTGCAGATGGAAAGCCCCAGTCCGGTGCCCTCGGGCGACTCCGGATCGCCCTTGTAGAACTCCTCGAACACGTGAGGCAATTTGTCGGGAGCGATACCCGTACCTTCGTCATCTACGCTCACCTTCACGGCGTCTCCCTCGCGTCCCGCGCGGATGATGATCCTCCCACCCCGCGGCGTGTAGCGCACGGAATTTGATACCAGGTTGAGGATGAGCTGTTGCAGACGGATATCGGATGCGAAGACCTCGGGCAAGGGACGCTTTATCTCCGTCAACACCAGTATGCCTTTGGGCTCGGCAAGCTCGTGGGCCATCTCCACCGCCGCCGAGAGCACCTCCTCCCAGGAAACGGTCCTGAATTCCGCCACCACTTGCCCGCTCTCGATGCGCGAAAGCTCCAAGAGGTCGCTGATGAGCTCCATCATGCTGTCGATGCGCTGGATGCTGCGGCGAACCCCGTTCAACAGGCGTTCGTCAAGGGAGCCGGAGCCCTTGCGCAGGAGCATCTTAAGATAGCCCTGCACCGCCACCAGGGGGGACTTTAGGTCATGGGCGACCATGGAGAGAAAGCTCAGGAAGTGCCGGCGCTCGTCCATGGCACGCGCGAGATCGCGCCTCGCCTCCTCGGCGTCGCGGGCAAGGTTGTCCCTGCTCTCCGCCATCTCCAGTATCATCCCCCCCAGCTCAGCCAGGGACTCGAGGAAATCCAGCTCCTCGCGGTCGAATTTTCTCTGGCTGGAGAAGAAAAGGCACATCACCCCGCGCACATGCTCCTGGTTTCGGAAAGGCAGGTAGATGATGGAATTGATTCCCAGGCGGGCCAGCTCCTCACGGGCCGTCACCCGGGGATCGCTTTGCGTTTCCCATACGAAGAGGGTGTTTCCCTTTAGGACCTGGCGCAGAGCCTCCGGCGCCAGCAGGCGATCGGCGGGAAGGGCCTTTTCGCCCACGCCGCAGCTTATGCGGTGCTCCAGCGCACCGTTCCCGCCGCGCAGCGTGAAGAGGGAACAGCCCCCGGCTTCGGTGCCACGGGCCGTGGATTCCACCAGCGCCGCGATGACGTTCTCCACCCCACCCGCTGCCACCACCGAGCGCGCTATCTCCTGGATGATATGCCTGCGCAATATGCCACCGCCCCCGCTTCGTATCAGTGCTTGTGTTGCGAAGAGTTGCGCCGTTGCCGCGATGAAGGTGCCTGGTTGGGATTTATTATACATCAGCGGGGTGGTGAAGCTCATATCTCCGGCCATCGCCAGGCGTGAAGGGATGCGGTGACGCCGGCAAGTCCTTTCGGATCGAGATGTGCGCCGCTTCGCGGGTCTCGCAGGGCGGATGAAGGTAACACAGATCACGCCGGCGGATCTCTTCAGGGGCGCCTGCCCCTGCGGCGCGCCGCTAAGTGTCCCGGCTCGTTCTGGCGGGGCGCTGCGGCACCCGCATTCGCTGGCCCGGGAAAGCCGGTATGGATTCCGGCATGGCGGCTTTGCGGAACTGCCTCAAACAGAGGCGACCGCACTCCCAGACCCGGGAAAGTCAGCCCGTTTTGCCTTCCCCGCCTTGGCGGCGGTCGCGGTAAGGCATGGCCGACGCGTACTCCGGGATCGCGCGCTTCCGTAATCAGGTTTCTCTCGCCGGCTCCCTGATATACTTGTAGGTGGCCGATGAGTGCCGTTCGAGAGACCGGCGGGCGGTCGATTGCCTGGAATTATATGGAATAATTAACCAGGCGGGAGGGGAAGGAGCGAGGAAGGATGTTCACCTCACAACAGCGCCAACGGCTTATAGAGGACGCCCAGGCCAGGGTCTTCGTCGTGCTTGTCGTGGGAGGGGGCATAACCGGGGCCTGCGCGGCGAGGGACGCGGCCAGGCGGGGGTTGTCCACCGCCCTGGTGGAGAAGAACGACTGGGCCTTCGGCACCTCCTCTCGCTCCTCCAAGCTCGTGCACGGCGGCCTGCGCTACCTCGAGCTCTTCGATTTCAAGCTGGTCTTCGAGGCCTG
>JACVJG010000423.1 GCA_015711875.1 Candidatus Solincola jinzensis
AGCTTTACCTGGGCAAGGCCACGGGGTCGGGAGGCGTTCTCCCCACCGCGGAGGACGGCATAGAGGAGCAGATAGAGGACATCCAGGAACAGGTGGAAAAGCTCGAGGAGCGCCTGGAGGCATACGAGGCGAGGCTGATAAGGCAGTACACGGCCATGGAGACCCTGCTCTCGCAGATGATGTCCCAGAGCCAGTGGCTGACGAACCAGGTGGCTGTCCTCAACCGCAACTGGACGGGCACGAGGTAAGGAGCGGGAGATGGTCAGATACAAGGTGGACCAGGCTTACAAGCGCAACAACGTGGCCACGGCCACGCCCCTGGGACTGATCATCATGCTATACGACGGGTTGGCCGTCAACCTGGCGAGGGCCGAGAGGTCTTTGGCCTTGGCCACCGCGGCGGAGAGCGCGCGTTATCTCAAAAAGGCTCAGGATATCATCTGCGAACTCATGAGCTCCTTGGATTTCGAGAAGGGCGGGGAGATAGCGCGCAACCTTTTCCGGGTTTATGAATACATGAACTACCGGCTCATCCAGGCCAACCTGCGGCGGGATCCATCCGTTGTGGCGGAGGTTCGGGGGCTGGTGCTGCAGCTCAAGGAGGCCTGGGAGGAGGCCGAGCGCAAGATCGGAAAGAGCCGCGTTGGGACTGAGGGTATGGCGCTGGGAGGCAGGGCATGAACGCGACAAGGGTCGAGGAGAGCATGCGACTGCTACGGAGGCTGGAAACGTTGCTCTGCGAGGAACGCGTGGCGCTCGCCTGCGGGGAGTTTGCCCGCGCCGCTGAAGCCACACGTGAGAAGGAAAAGGTCATAGACGGTTTGAGGAAGCTCGATCTCGCGGGGCATGAGGAGACGGCTGACGATGCGGCATCCTTTATGGAGAGGTTAAGCGCCAGGCAGGCGGAGAACGTCTCCCTGCTCCGCGAAATGGTCGACGCTGTGGGAAAGGAACTGTCGGGACTAAGGGCGAGGAGGAATAGCCTGAGGGTTTACGGGGAAAGGCCGTACACCGGCGGGGCAGCGTACCTGAACGGACAGGCCTGAGCATCGAGAAAAGGCGGGAAGGGAGCCCGCCTGGTGGTTCAAGGAAGGACAACCGCGGTTGTCCTTTCGCGTTTACCGGAGGAGGAAGGGCTATGGACGCGACAAGACTGCAGGAGAGCGTGAGGGAGAGGGTGGAGAACCTTCCCGCCCCCAACGCCGTGGTCATGGAGGTCTTAAGGCGAAGCGGGAGAGCCGACTGCACGGCGAAGGAGATAGCGGAGGTCATCTCCTCTGACGCTTCGCTCACGGCCAGGGTTCTGCGTCTCGCCAACTCCTCTTACTACGGCCTTCCGCGTCGTGTCGAGACCGCTAGCGTGGCAGTGCCGCTCCTGGGCATACGCACTATCAGGCGCCTGGTGCTCAGCGTCTCCACCTACGACATCATGAACCAGAGGCTGGGCGGTTACGGCCATGCCGAGGGCGAGCTGTGGGCGCATTCCCTGGGCGTTTCCGTGGCCGCCGAGCACTTGTGCGAGTGCGTGGGGTACAGGAAAAGCGAGGAGCTGCGGATGGTGGCACTGCTGCACGACATCGGCAAGGTGGTGCTTTCCCCTTTTCTTCTGGAGTTGCTCGACCCAGAGCTGCGCAAGGGGCTGAGCGCCGGGGGGGCGGAGGCCCTGGAGTTTGAACGAGAGGTTTGCGGCTTTGACCACGCCGAGGTGGGGATGATGATAGCCGACAAGTGGAACCTGTCGCCGCGTTTCGAGGAGATCATCCGCTACCATCACGAGCCCGAGGAAGCCCCCAACCTGCCAAAGGCCGCGGCGCTGGTCAACGTGGCGGATACGGTGGCGTCATGGCTGCTGAAGAGCGACGAGCTTGTACGCGTGCCTTTGCGATTCGAAAGGGGTGCCCTGGAGACGCTGCAGCTCGAGGAACCGGAGGTGGCCCAGGAGCTCGTGGAGATAAACCGTAAGGTGGGCGAGGAGATCGGGTTCTGGCTCGGCTACGCGAGCGCCGCGGCTGGGGCGTGAAGAAGGGAGGGAGCGCGACATGGCCTTTGACGTGTTCGGCGACACCACCTTCGCGGTGCTGGGAAAGGCTCTGGACGCCTATTCCCTGCGCCATCGCGTGAGCGCCAACAATATCGCCAACGCCAACACTCCCGGTTTCAAGAGGTCGTACGTCTCCTTCGAGGCGGAGCTCGGAGAGCTGGTGCGGAAGAGCGGCGGGGATGAGGGAAGCTTGCTGTCCGGACTCGACGACCTGGATCTCTCGGCCCAGGTGGACCAACTCACGGAGAGCCGCGAGGACGGCAACAACGTGGACATGGAACAGGAGATCGCGGAGATGAGCAAGAACAACATCCGCTATGCCGGCGCCAGCTCCATCATCAAGAAGAAGCTGGAGATGTACCGCTATGTCATCTCGGAGGGCAGGAGGTAGGAGGATGGGGATTTTCGGCTCATTCGACATCAGCGCCTCGGGGCTCACCGCCAACCGGTTGTGGATGGACGTGATAGCCTCCAACATCGCCAACGCCCAGACCACTCGCACGCCGGAGGGCGGGCCCTACCGCAGGCGGGAAGTGGTGTTCTCGACCCGCATGGAGGAAAGCTCTCGACCTGGCCTCGAAGGAGGGCAGGGTGTGAGAGTGGTGGAGATAAAGGAGGACGACAGCCAGCCGCAACTGGTCTATGATCCCGAACACCCCGACGCCCGCGAGGACGGTTACGTGGAGATGCCCAACGTGAACGCGGTGACGGAGATGGTGGACATGCTGGTCGCTTCGCGGGCTTACGAGGCGAACGCGGCCGCCATGGAGGCCGCTAAGGGTATGCTCGCGCGAGCGCTGGACATCCTGAGGTGAAAGGGGGAAGGGTCACCGTGAAGATCGCGCCCGTTAACCTGCAGCAGGCCGTCGCGAGGACCGCGGCGGAGGGAAGCGCAAAAGCCAGGGAGGGCGGGCTGGATTTCAAAGCGGGGCTCAGCAAGGCCATCGACGGCCTGACCCGCGTGCAGAACCAGGCGGACGACATGGTGGCCAGGATGGTCACCGGGGAGGTGGACGACATCCACCAGGTGGTGCTGGCGGTGGAGAAGGCGAACCTGTCCATGCAGCTGGCGGTGCAGGTGCGCAACAAGGTGCTGGAGGCATACCAGGAGATCATGCACATGCAGGTGTGAGGGAGCTCTTTCCCACGCGAGCATTTAGCCGGTGATCCGCCGGTGAAGCGCTGAAGGATGGAGACGTGGGCTG
>JACVJG010000424.1 GCA_015711875.1 Candidatus Solincola jinzensis
CAGGGCTCCGGTGGACCTCAACGCCGCCGCGTACGAACGCGGCCCCACGTGAGTGTCCGCATCCAGCCATCCTCCCCCCGACTCCGCGGTTTTTTTCACCATCTCGATGTAGCCCACGGGGTGGACGAGGCTTATCTCCTCTACCGTGGCGTCACGCGGAGAGAGCAGCTTTACCCTTTCCGCGAGGCCACTTTCGCGCAGCATCCCCATAGCGGCCTCCAGGCGCTCAGCGCGCTCGGGATGCCCGAAACCGGTATCGTGCTCGAGATAGATGGGATCATAGAATACGGCGGTCGAGCCCATTTTCACCTAACCCCCCGGAGAGATCCGCGCCGCAAAGCCGCCCGCCACCCGCGAAGGGCGGCCTCGCCGGCATCCGCCTAGATCCGCCTAGATTATCCGCACCGCGCCGCAGAAATCCCTGCGCCTGCCCAGATCCGCGATACGCACCACGTCCCCGGTTCGGGGCGCGTGAATGTATTGCCCGTTTCCGATATACATCCCCACGTGCCCGTAGCCGTGGAAAAAGACCAGGTCGCCAGGCTGGAGGTCGGCATAGGAGACCGGGACCCCGCAGCGCGCCTGCATGTATGAGCTATGGGGAAGGCTTATGCCCACCTGCGCGTAACAGTACATGACCAGCCCCGAGCAGTCAAAGACCTCGGGACCCGACCCCGCGTACCGATAGGGCTTTCCCAATTGCTGGTAGGCGATCTGGACCACGCGAGGTGCATAGGGTGGAGCCGGGGGCGGGGGAGGTATAGGTCGGGAAACCGTCTGGCGCGGGTTGCTCACCACCGCACGGCTGGCCTCCTCCTGGGCGATGAGCTGGTTCACCTCGGCTTCCACCCCGGACATCAGTTCCTTTCTGCGCTGCAGCTCCGATTCTATCCTGTTCTTCTGCGCCGAGAGCTGCGCCATCGCCGCGTCCAATTCCGCGCGCTGTGCGTCCAGCTCGGCGCGTGCCGCCTCCACCTGCTCACGGGAGGCGAGGACGGAGGCGATGATCTCCACATCTCCACCCCCGATGCGCTGGGCGCGGTCGATGTTGGTGTAGAGGTCATCAACCGTCTTGCACTCGGTGATCACCTCGAGGATGTCCGCGTTCCCCGACTTGTAGATCTCGCGCAGTCGCTGCCCGAGTATATCCTTGCGGTTCTCCAGCTCTGCGGTGAGGGCCGCGATCTCCCTCTCTTTCTGGGCTATCCTGGCTCGGGTCTGTTCCACCCTGAGGCTTGTGAGGTTGTATTGTTCCGTTACCGACTCGAGCTGCGCATCGATGCTCTGCACTTCGCTCTTGATGCGTTCCAGCTCTCTTTTCTTATCCTGCACGGGATCGGCGGTGGATACCCCGCTCGCCGCCAGCAGCGCCACCGCCGCCAGCAGAAGGCTGAGCATGACCGCCATCGCCTTTCTCCGCATTACGCTCCTCCCGGTTGTCACCGCCCACCGAGTGCGGACGGGTCTTTCGCCGTTCCCCCCACAGAAACCGCTCTCCCTGTAGGGTTAATTCAGGGTAAATGATAGCATACCCTTCCCGAGCGTCCAAAAAGGCCGCCCGGGCACCGGATGGGCTGGAGGAGAACCTGCTGCTCAAAGAACGGATGGGCTTTTGCGCCTGAAGCGCACCCAGACTATTCGATTTTAACGTCTCTCCCGTTAGGTTCTCCGCGACCTTTACGCGTCCCAACACGTTCTATACGCTAGCGGTCCGGTCATATAGGCCGTTTGCGATAGCGGCGGCACGCGCAAGCGGACCCCACGCGTGATTGGCGCGGAATACGCTTGATTCCCGAACCGCCAAAGGATATCTCAGGAAAGAGATCCCTTGGCCATTAGCTCCCAGTTTTAGCGGGCGTGATTTCCTAGATGATGGCCTTGAGCCGCAACGACATCAAGGTCCAACTATTAAATCCAAAAGCTTTCCGGACTTAAGGATGGGGCGATGGTTGCGCCCGCTTCCCTCCCGGCGTCATCGGCCCATCCTCTGCCCGGGCATGTCCCGTTGTACGCCTCAGCCCTGTTGAGCCGGGGCGGTAACGGGTCCCATCGCGCCCGAGGCCTTTATCTCCTCCGCCTCCTCGGGGCTCTTTCCTAGGACCTCCTTTAAGAGCCAGTCGTTGTGCTCGCCCAGAGCCGGCGCGTGAGGATAGGATTTGACCACATGATTGCGGGTCTTTATGGGAATGGGATATATCTTCAGCTTCTCCAGTTCTCCCGTCTCCGGGCTCAGCTGCTCCAACTCCACTATCATGCCACGGGCCGCGGTATGGGGATGGGAGATGGCCTCCGAGACCTCCTTGGCGGGCGCGGCGGGGGTGCCATGGGAGAGCAGGATATCCACCACCTCATCGCGAGTGTGTTGTTTCGTCCACTCCTCGATGATCTTTTTAAGCTCCTCGTGGTTTGCTAGGCGCGCCAGCGGGTTGTTGAACCTCTCGTCCTCCGCCAGCTCCGGCTTGCCCATCGCCCTGCACAGCGCCCCGAAGGTGCTCTCGTTGGCCGCGCAGATCACCACGTCCTTGTCCTTGGTGGAGAAGGAGTCGAAGGGGGCGAGGTGGGGATAGCGGTTGCCGGTACGGACGGTATCCTTTCCCAGTATGGAGTACTCCAGGAACTTGGCCTCCAGGAAGGTCAGGAGGGTGTCGTACATGGCGAGGTCTATATATTCCCCCATGCCCGTCTTCTCACGCGCATAGAGCGAACCGAGGATGGCGATGGTCCCCGCCATGGCGGTGCCGATATCGCCGATGAGCACGCCAACCCGCGTGGGATGCTCCTCGCCGGTGGTGGCCATGATGCCCGTCATGGCCTGGATGATGCCGTCGTACGCGGGATAATGGGAAAGCGGCCCCGTCTGGCCGTAGCCAGACATCTCGCACATCACCAGGCGCGGGTTGATCTTCGAAAGCACGTCATAACCCACGCCCATCCTGTCCATGGTGCCTCCGGAGAAATTGGACACCAGGACATCCGAAACGGCGACCAGTTCCTTGAACAACTCAAGTCCCCGTGGATTCTTGAGATCCATGGTCACGCTTTTCTTGCCGTGGTTCATCTGCACGAAGGTCCCGGAGATGCCCTTGAAATAAGGGGGGTAAAGGCGCGCCATGTCTCCCAACCCCGGCCTCTCGAGGTGGATCACCTCTGCCCCCATCTCGCAAAGGTAGAAGCCGCAGAAGGGACCGGCCACGGTGGTGGTGAAGTCGATTACCCTGAT
>JACVJG010000425.1 GCA_015711875.1 Candidatus Solincola jinzensis
AGGCATGACCGGGTCGGCCTGCGCGGTTCGCGGTAAGCCTCAGCCTCCAGCCTCCACTTTCCTCATCCAGCCCAGGATGTCCGGATATACTTCTTCCCGCACCCGTTTCCCCATCACCAGGTCGGTGTGGCCGTACTCCGGGTAACAGCGGTACTCTCTGATGGCGCTGGACACCGCCTCGTAACCTTGCAGGCGGAGGTTCTCGGCTCCGGCGAAGTCCCGGGTCCCGGTGACGAAGAACAGCGGCGCGGTGACGCGTCGCATGCCCGCGGTGTAATTCCATGTCCCATCATATGACCTGAAGTCGGGGTCCAGGCCCAGGCGCACTATCTGGATGGTCATGCGGGCGGTGACCTTGTCGGAGGCCCACTTGAGCAGGCTGTAACCGACGTCCGGGTCCACGTTCTTCACGTTGTACAGGGCGCGGGCCACAGGCCCGTGGGCGGCCAGCAGCTTTCCCAGCTTGGGGTCCGCGGCGCAGAGGCTCCCCAAGCGGCCGAAGTCGATGCATGGCGAGGAGCGGTCCACCCGCTCCAGGTAGCGGATGAGTGCCCTGGTGTTGGCGCGGAAGGCCGGGAGACGGGAGAGGAGGGCTATCCAATCGCCGCCCCCCTGGTGGAGCCCGGGAGGGCTGCCGATGGCAATTCCTCCCAGCAGAGAACCGTTGCGCTCCGCGGCGAGGTCGGCGTCGGCACGGAAGGACTCGCCGGGGCCGGCGTCCATGCTCGCCCCCTGCAGGTACATATAGAGCACCATCCCACCCATGCTGTGCCCTATCCAGAAGGGCTTCCTCCCCGTGGCCTCTATCACTCCGCGGATGAACGCCTCGGCGTCGAAGGCCGCCAGATGGTCCACGGAGTGCCGCCAGTGCGGTGCCTCGCATCGGTAGGGTTGCCGGCCGCATCCCCGGAAGCTGGAGATCCACACGTCATACCCATTTTCGGCCAGGAAGACGGCCAGGTTCTGGCGGCGGTGGGGGAGGTCGAACTCCAGGCCGTTTCCCGTGAACCCGTGAGCCAGGATCACCGGCTGCCCGCCCTCATTGACGTACCTCTTCAGGCGCAGCACGGCCCCGTCCCGGGTGTGGAAGGTCTCCAGGCGGGATTCCAGCCCCGCATCGTAATCCCTTTCCTCCTCCGGTGGGGACATCCTGGCGAAGGAGGTCAGGCCCAACGCTCCCGCGGAGCATCCCAGGAGCAGGAGACCGCGTTTCAGTGTTTGCCCTCCCTTCATGCAAGAACCCCCCTTCCTCGCTTTCTAAACCCATCAGCACGGATCTGAGCCCCGTTTCAACCGGCGAACCGGTAGGCCGTCCCTGTGCGAAGCCTCCTTCCCGGACGCCGGAAGCCGCTCCTGGGGATATGGCCTCATTCCTTGCGGGCGAAGGGTATGCCGTCCCCGATCTGTCTAATATCAGCCCCATGTCTCCCCTTTGCCGCAGTCCGTAATATAATACACTACCCATACGCCACCACGCCGCTCGTCCGAAGGCGATCGCGTCCCGGACGCCGCAAGGGCTTGTCCAGACGGCGATTTGCGGAGGGGTCTTTCCTCCGCCGCCCGGTCCAGGCCACCTCGGCTGGCCTCTTTTCCTGCCTCCAGAGGGAGCTTCTCCCGCGGGCCTGAGCCGGTCCGATGCCTTGCCGGCCGGGGAGGTCAAGAGTTCCTCTCCTCCCTTCGCCCCGCCGGACCTTCTTTGGCGCAAAGCGGCCCGCGACGCCTTTCCCCTTCCCGGGACGGAACTCGCACCATGACTTTACGGTTGGAGGTTATGGGTCACCTTTCCCTTCGCCATCCCTACCTGATTCGGTGAAAAGACGGTATCCGGCGCTCATCCCCAACGTTCTTCACGGAATGAGCCGCCTCTCCCCAAGGTCCAATTGTCGCTTAGATATCGAGCGCGACGCTATCCGGTCGGCAAGCCGTGTCATGCATGGGAAGCCCACCGGCTTACCCTCCGGCGGGCTTCGGACAAAGCCGGGATGTTTATATGGTAAAGTGGAGTGGATGACCCTACGTCATTTGGCCGGCCGGAGCGCCGGGGAACAGGGCGCGGCACGGCTCAGTGAATTTTCGCGACGGGGTGTAAGGGATGAAAGGCCTGGATTACGACGTGGTGGTGGTCGGGGGAGGGCCGGCCGGGGCGTCAGCCGCCAGGGCGGCGACGGAGGGCGGCCTGCGCACCCTGCTGGTGGAGAAGAAGAGGATGCCGAGGCCCAAGCCCTGCTCAGGCTATATCTTCACTGAGGCGCGGGAGTTCCTTGACCGCCACTTCGGCCCTGTCCCGGACGAGGTCCGTGCCCAACCGCTGCATATCCGCGCGGAACGCCTTCATTACGGCGGGGGCAGGTGGGTGGACGTGCGGGTGCCGGGCCTGAACGTCTGGCGGGACAAGTTCGACGCCTGGTTGTGCGCGGAGTCGGGGGCGGAGATATGGGAAGGCACCAGGCTCGTGGACTTCGCGGAGTGGGGCGACAGGGTGGAGGTATTTCTGGAAAGAAATGGTAAGCCCGTCTCTTTGAGGGCAGGGGTACTCATCGCCGCCGACGGTGGCCTCTCCCGCGTGGCCGGGAGGTTGGACCCCGACTTCGCCGTGGGGGTTCCGGAGATCGTCACCCGCCACGAGTATCATCGCTGCCGCGTGGAGCTCGAACCGGACGTGTTCCACGTCTTCCTGGACGCCGATTACGGGGTCTATCCGGCGGTCTACGCCAAGGACGACCTGGTGGTGGTGGACACCTCGGTGCGGCGAGGGCGCAAACTGCGCCCGGCCCGCGAGGCCTTCCACGCCATGTTGCGGAGGGAATACGGCTTCGCCGGAGGGAGTCCGTTCATGGACATGGGCTGCCGGGTCATCTTTCCCGCCGCGCGCAACCGCTTCTGCCTGGGGACTCACCGGGTGCTGGTGGCAGGAGAGGCGGCGGGGTTCATGAACGCCCTGGGGGAGGGCATATCCTCCGCCCTTGCCACCGGTTACCTGGCGGGGACTGCTGTCCGCGAGGGGAGGGGTACGCCGGGAGAGGTCTACCGCGAGCTGGTGCGGCCGGAGCGGGAGAGGACGGCGCGGGAGTGGTCGCTCCTCGCCCTTCTGGCGGGCAAGGGACGGCCGGAGTTCCGCAGCGCCCTGGCCGGCCTGTCGCCCATGGAGATCTTGCGCCTGCTCCGCGCCGTTCTGGCCTGGCAGCGGCGCGGCGGCGTGGCCCCCGGTTTCCAGCGG
>JACVJG010000426.1 GCA_015711875.1 Candidatus Solincola jinzensis
CCCGCAGCGTGAGGAGCTGGCGGCTGTCGCAGCTGAGCTGGAGGCCATGGAGTGCCATTCCTGCGAACGCCGCGAGGCATGCATGGATACCTGTCGGCAGATAAGGAACCTCGACGACGAGATAGCGCGTATCGATCGCCAGATGGAGGCGCGCAGCGACGTGTCATCCCGCAAGTTGGGGGATATCAAGAGAGTGCTGGAGCGACTGGGTTACCTGGAGGGAGACAATCCCACCAGGAAGGGCCTGGTGCTCAGCCGCATCTACAACGAATGCGACCTGTTGCTGGTGGAGTGTTTGGAGGAAGGGGTCTTCCACGGGTTGGACGCGGCGGAGACGGCCGCTTTCGCCTCCATCTTCGTCTTCGAGTCGCGGGAGGGCCCCGGACCGCGCCGTCCCGGCATGCGGGGTCGCGGTCGCGAGGTACCGCCCCCTTCGCCCATTCCCACCCCCGCCCTCGGCGACGCCCTGGCCCGCGCGCGCTCGCTGGAAGGCAGGATAAAGACCCTGGAGGCGAGGGAAGGCCTTGACCTCCTTCGCGCCGCCGATCCCGGCTTCATGCGCGTGGTGCATGACTGGGCGTGCGGCGAGAGCCTGGAATATATTTCCTCCACTTACCCCCAGTACTCCGCGGGGGACTTCGTGCGCTCCATGAAGCAGGTCCTGGACATCCTGCGGCAGATAAAAGAGGCCGCCGAGGACCCCATACTGGCCAGAAAGGTATCCGAGGCCATGGACCTCATCCACCGCAGCATCGTCGCCTACACAAGCGTGGTGGACACGGTGGAGGAGGAACTGGAAAGAGAGCCCCTGACGCGTTGAGGAGACGAGATGAGGGTGCTTCCCGCATATGTATCTGTCGTGCGACGCTCATGAGAGAAAGGCGTTCCTGCAGCTTTGAGATGCCAGCAGGGAGCCTTATGCCGACCGATCGAGCCCACCATGCGCTAACCTGGCTTGATGCCTCTCGTCCCACTCTTCCGCCCATATCCACTTGACTTCGATGACCGACTCTTCTTCCCGGTCGCAGAGCGCCGGCCAGGGGATTACGGAGCCTCGGCAACGTGTGCTCCTCGCTCCGGCGGCGATGTGCGCTGAAACGCAAGGCCACGGCTCGCCATGGGTTACTCGATCATCCCCTGCCTTCCAAGCCGCTGAGGCTCTTCTTCTTGGCCCTCTACGGGTCCCGTCCCCCAGAAGCATTCCCTATCCGTAATCGCTCATGCCACTCTGATACCCTTAACGTATCGGAGGCGAAACGGTTCAAGGGGGCACGGTATTGTGCCGATATGTTAGAATTGGTAAGTAGTGTTTCCTTTTTAAGGTAAGTGTGGCGATAGTCAACAAGGGGGACAGATGATGAAGAGGATAGCGCTTATCGGCCTCCTCTGTTTTCTTCTCTCCGGCCTGTTGGTCGGCTGGGCCTGGGCGCAGGGACAAGGAGGGGCCGCCCCAACCGAACAGGCGGCCGCGGGCGATGCCGCGCAGGAAGCGACCTTCGAGGAGCCGACCATGCCCTACCGTGACTGGGGCGATTACCGCTACATCTTCACCGGGGTTGCGCCTTCGGCAGACCTCGACCCGCAGAGCGTGATCATGAACTGGTTCACGCCCGACCTCTACAACGCCAACTGGAGCCACGCCAATTACGTGCACCTGCGCATCACCGTGCAGTGGCATCGCAACGAGCGTTCCCTTGATTACATGCCACTGCAGCTCATCCTGCACAGCGGCGGTCGCTCCTACATCCTGTTCGGAAAGGCGAGCGCCGACCAGTCATACCTGTGGCGGCGCGGGAACCACTACGGCAACGACGTGGGCGCGCGCTACCCGGACCACGTGGGGGACGACGCCAGGGTCATCTTCACCTTCGATACCAACGGTGCGGCCATCGACCCCTACAATTCCTATATAGAGGTGAGGGGCATCCTGGAGGTATGGAACTGGGAATCGAGGAGCAAGCTCTACGTGGATAAAGCCCTGGCCGACCATAACTGGTACCGTTACGGCAGCTCCTATTTCACGTATACGCCCCTGGGAAGCATCCCCCTGGCAGAGCTGCTTCCCAAGTAAGCGAAGGCTCGAGGTTTGTCGCTGCGGCCGGGCCCAAGCCCGGCCGCATTTGGATTTCTCTCCTCCCCTTCCGCTAGAAGGCATGAAAAGCGGCGCCTGCGACAAATCCGGGCACGGGAAGCGCCCGAGACAACCGTTAGGGGAGCCATGCGGGCCGGAAAAGGGAAGCGCTTATCCGCACTATCGACCGGAGTCGCCACGTGTCCCCCCTCCCGTCCTCATTCATCGCAACACCGCTTCCCACTCGGCCTGCCGTAGCGCCGGTGCCGGCAAGGAACGGGGGACAAATAGCAATATTGCCGCCAAAACTGCGCCTCTGAATACTGGGAGCACGAAGAAGGCGGCGACGCGCTTTTCCTTTCCATGCGTCGCTCCCACCTGTTTTCCTTGACGCGCTTCTCGTTCAGGTCGTTACCCGCGGTAGGAGTGGGAGTCAGGGGGCGAGGTTGACCTGCATGTGGACGTGGTCCCCTTCCTCGCCGGTGTAATACCTTCCCAGGTCGCTCACGAAGTGGCGAGATAGCATGCGCACGCGCCCCAGCTCCGTCGAGCCCGCTACAAGTCTGGTGCCAGCCGTTACCGCGGCCTCGAGGTGGACCACCATGACCCTCAGGTGGGGGCGGCCGTCGGGGATTATGCAGATCCTGTGGTCGGGATACGAACCATATAGGAGATAGGGCTCCACACTCTCGACCACCCCATCCACGGGCGCGAGCACCGTGCATCCCGCCTTCGCTCCCACGTCCACTGCCGTGGTGGAGAAAGTGCCGCGCCCGCGGGACTCCTGCACCCAGTAGTAAGGGTCTCCCGTGCCGAGGGGTTCCCAGCCTGGATAGCGTGCCCCGGGGTTGGCGTCGCCGACACAGCCCCCGACGGGAAACATGGCCCGGGCTCCCGCGACCTCCCCGTGTATGTCGGTGAAAGACGCCTCGTGAAACATGATACCGGTGGTGTCCGCGTAGCGGATGGGACTGGTAATGATGAGCCCCTCCACCTCCGCGAGGGAATAAGGACCGGAGGGGATGGGGGAACGATAGCCGAAATATACCGGGCGCTCCGCCACCACCGGCAGGTCGCTCTGTACCATCATGGAGACGTCCTGGCCCATCCCCACCGCCTCGGCGACGTTGAGAGTATAGCGGGAG
>JACVJG010000427.1 GCA_015711875.1 Candidatus Solincola jinzensis
CTACGTGCTGGTGCAGAACCCCAACCCGGAGCCCACCGAGGTCGCCTTCACCTTCATGAAACCGGGCGGCGAGGTGCGAAGAGACGTCTTCCCCGTGCCCGAGAACTCCCGCTTCACCATCCTGGCCAACTCCTTCGTGGAGGAGAGCGATGTCTCAACTAAAGTGGAAGGTGGCCTGCCCATAATCTGCGAGCGGGCCATGTACTGGAACGGCCGCGTGGGAGGCCACGCCTCCATCGGGGTCGCGGAACCCTCCCCCACCTGGTATCTCGCCGAGGGCACCACCGCCTGGGGATTCGAGACCTACGTGCTGGTGCAGAACCCCAACCCCCAGGCCGTTGACGTGACCATGACCTTCATGAAACCGGGTGGGGAGACCCAGAGCATCGACATCACCGTCCCCGGCCAGGCCAGGCACACCGTGAACGTCAACCAGGTGGTGCCGGAAAGCGACATCTCCACCATGGTCGAGGCCAGCGCACCCGTGATCTGCGAGCGCGCCATGTACCGTTACAACCGGGATCTCGGGCATGGCTCCATCGGCACCCCTTCCCCCAGCCGCGAATGGTACCTGGCGGAGGGCACCACCGCCTGGGGATTCGAGACCTACGTGCTGGTGCAGAACCCCAACCCGGAGGCTACGCCGGTGGGCATGCAGTTCATGCTACCCGGGGGAGGCACCGTGCCCTACGGCTTCGAGGTGCCGGGGCTCTCACGCTACACCGTGCACCTCAACGAGGTCCCGGGCTGCGAGAGCACCGACCTCTCCACTTTCGTGACCTCTGAGCTGCCGGTGATATGCGAACGCGCCATGTACTGGCGTGGAGCCTCCTCCTACGGGGGTCACGACACCATCGGGACTCCCCTTCCCTCAAAGAACTGGTACCTGGCCGAGGGCACCACCGCCTGGGGATTCGAGGAGTACGTGCTGGTGCAGAACCCCAATCCGGAGGCGGCGGTGGTCTCCTTCACCTTCATGAGGCCCGACGCCAGCACGGAGTTCGTCTCCTTACCGGTGCCGGGATACGCGCGCTTCTCCCTGCGCGCCAACGACGTGGTGCCGGAAAGCGACATCTCGGTCTCCGTGCTTTCGGACCGGCCGGTGATATGCGAGCGCGCCATGTACTGGGGCGAACGCAATCTCGGGCACGTCACCATCGGCGTGCGGGGACGGTGAGCTCTTCTCCCGCGCAGCGCCCTCACTTCCCGCTCCCGCCCTCGCTCCATGAACAACAAGTAAGGGGGCGATCTCCCAAACAGGCGCATTGTTAAAATCTGCGGCGGCGACTACCATTACATTAAACAGGACGCGGCGAGGGCCGATATACTGAACATGGAACGGGGAAAGGTGACGTCTTGGAGCTGAAGGATTACATAAATGTGCTTGTCCACCGCAGGTGGATAGTCGCCGGCACGGTGGCGGCGGTCGTGGCCCTCGCCCTCATCTTCACCTTCATCCAAGCGCCCGTCTACCAGTCCAAGGTGGAAATACTCAGCGAAGTGAGCTCAGCCAGCGAGTCGGTGCTGGGCAGTTTTTTCACCTCCGCCCTTTTCGACCCCGACCGCTACATCCAGACCCAGACGGAGATAATCAAGACCGACACCATGGCCCAGGCGGTGGAGACGGCCCTGAAGATAAAATACGAGGAGAACCGCAAGCTGCGCGAGGCCGGCGAGGACGTCTATATCCCCGAGAGCATGCCTACCGCCCAGGAGCTGGCATCCATGGTGGGGGTGGAGCAGGTGCAGCGCACCAACATCTTCGACATCGTGATCACCTGCGGCGACCCCCTGCTCTCCCGCGACGTGGCCCAGACCTACGCTGAGGAATATATCGCCAGCCGCCAGTTGGCAGCCATCCGACAGATCAGCGAGGCCAGGCGCGAGGTATGGAACCGCATCCAGGAAGTGGAGGAGGAGATCCGCCAAGTAGCCGAGGAGGCGAAGAAATATTCCGGCAACGTGCCGGCGGAGCTGCAGAACGAGGCGGCGAGGGCGGTCAACCTGTGGGTGTCCCTTTACGAGAAGTATATAACCCTGCGCATCGCTGAATCCCTGGAGCAGAGAGGGCTGGAGATCGTGCAGCCCGCCAAGGCCGGGGTCAAGACCAGCCCACGCCCCACCCGCAACGGCGTCCTCGCCCTCTTCCTGGGACTTATACTGGGAGTCGGCCTTGCCTTCCTCGTTGACTACCTGGATGACTCCCTGCGCACCCGCGAGGACTTCGAGAGGTACTACGAGACCACTATCATTGGAGAGATACCGCATCTCCCCCTGGAGGACCTTCCCCGCAACGCCATCCTCTATTTCGCGAGGTCCCAGCATCCCGCCATGGAGGGTTACCGCACCCTGCGCACCAACCTGCAATTCCTGGATCTGGAAGAAGATGGTAAGTCTATCCTCTTCACCTCCGCGGGACCCGAGGAGGGAAAATCAACCGTGATCCTGAACCTGGGAGCCGCCCTCTCGGAGATGGGCAAGAAGGTGCTGCTGGTTGAGGCCGACCTGCGCAAGCCGGTGCTCGACAAGTATTTCAAGGTCTCCCCGGCCAAGGGCATCAGCGGTGTGCTCGCCGGGACCGCGACCCTGGAGGAGGCGGTGCAGCCCACGGAATACCCAAACCTCTACGTCCTTCTGGCGGGGATAAAACCCCCCAACCCCGCGGAGCTGGTGGCCTCGGAGGGCATGAGGGAAATCCTGGAAAGGGTCAGGCGTTTCGCGGATTTCGTGCTCGTGGACGCTCCCCCGGTGCTGGTAGCCTCGGACGCCATGGCCCTGGCCACCAGGGTCGGGGGGGTGGTCCTGGTGGCCGGGTACGGAAGGGCGGACCGCCACAGCGCCAGACATATGGTGGAGCTGCTGCGCAAGGTCAACGCCCGCGTGGCAGGTTTGGTGATCAACAACATCGCCCCCTCCACGCGTTACGGTTACTATCAATACTACTATTACGCCCCTCCCCCGGAGGAGGAAGAGGCCCGCCGGGGTCGCTTCCGCCTTGGAAAGCGCTGAGACCGCGCCCCCCCTGAGCGGGAGCGAGGTAACAGGCGCCATAAGAAAGATATATCACGCCCATCCCCCGAAGGGAGTTGAAACCCTCCGGGGGTGTTTTCCCTTCGCAAGGCGCTGTGGTATCGCCCCCCTCGCCGAAACCCAGCTGCGCGAAATATACCGTTCAAAACCGGCAGGCACTTTTTA
>JACVJG010000428.1 GCA_015711875.1 Candidatus Solincola jinzensis
TCCCATGGGGCGTGCCGGCCCGGTGCGCGGCCGAGCAGAAGAAAGCAAACCAGCTCGTGTTCCGGCCGCTGATGCGGCCAGGGGGAGGAAAGCGCCGCGCCTTCCCCGGGGGCGGGGGCCTCGGAGCCGGCGGGCGGTTCTGGAGGGGCGGCCTTGGGCCGCAAGGCGCCCGTTTGTTCGTCGATCTCGACTTTTTTCAACAAAGCGTTGGCGAGTCGGTATTGGAGCGCGGCGTTGGAGGGATCGTCCAGCATTTCCAGCGCAAATCCGGCCACGTAGCGTGAGAAGGCGTCCTCCGGGTAGCCATTGCGCCGGTCGGGATCGAGCGACCGGATAATACGGCGGGCTTCGACAGCGGCGCTTTCCCAATCGCCGCGCGCGAAGTGGCTAAGCGCGGTCATCGCGTGAAGGAGCGTCCGCTCGTAAGGCGCGCCTCGAAAGTCCTGCACGCCGTCATTGACCACCCAGCTCGCCGCACCCTTGGAAAGGCTATAGGTTTCCAGGCGCTCCAGGTGCTCGTTTATCTCCTCCTCCAGCCCCTCGGGATAAGAACCCTCGCGGTAATAATGGTTGCAGGCCTCGGTGGTTATGGTGAAGCCAGGGGGTACGGGAAGTCCCAGTCTGGTCATCTCCGCCAGGTTGGATCCCTTTCCCCCCAGCAGCTTCTTCATGCTGGCGTCGCCCTCGTCGAAATCGTACACGTACTTGGTGGATGCCATCTCGCCTTCCTCCTCACCTTCAATCCCGCGCTCGGCGGCTGATTTTCCCTCTCCCTTCTATCAGAGTAACGGCGTTTCTCCCCTCGGAGGGAGGACGCCGAGATCCCGCATCCCTCATGCACTGTGGCCACCGCGCCTCCCGTCATGCGGGGGAGCGCAAATCCTGTGCACGTGCGTAAACGATATCCGCGAATCGTAAAAGCCAAACCGGAACTGGACACCGTCTCACCCAAGCGCGGGGACGACAAGACAGCTTTCGTCTTACGAGTCCCTTATACCACTATCCCATGCAAGCGTGGGAACCATGCACGCTTGGGAGCAACAATAAAACAGTGAAATTATAATGGATTTCACGCCTCATGACACGCCGTCAATCGCCCTCGGTGACCACCTGAGAGAAGTCCGCGAACTCGAGAAAGAGCGAGGCCACCCCGTCAAGCAGGGCAAGGCGGTTCTCCCTGAGGGCTTCGTCCTCGCCCATGACGAAAACTTCCTCGAAGAAACGGTCTATGGCCGGCGCCAGCTCGAGCAGCACCTCCAGGGCGCGGTCATGCTCGCCCGCGTCCAGATGTTCACGCAGCGGTTCCTGCGCCCATACCAGCCGGGAATAGAGCTCCCTTTCCGCTTCCTCCACCAGCAGGGCTTCGTCCAGCCCCTTGTCGCCCCGCTTGCGGGAGAGGTTGAAGCAGCGCTCAAAACCGGTGTAGGCCCTCTGAAGCGACCCCCTTCCTCTTGCCGCCTGCAGGGTCTCCAGGCGTCGCCGGGCATCCATGGGATCGCTTGGGGCCATGGGCATCACCGCCGCCACCAGGTCGTAATCGAAGCCCTCGCTTATGAGCATCTGCCTCCAGCGCTGGCGGCAGAACTCCGCCACCTCATCCGCCACGCCGGCGGGGTCGGAGAAACCCAGGCCTTCAGCGGCGCGCTTGACGACGCCGGCGAAATCCAGGTGAAGGGAAGCGGCACAGAGGATGTTCATCACCGCCTGCGCCTGACGCCGCAAGGCGTAGGGGTCCTCAGAGCCGGTGGGCGTGAGCCCGCTCCCGAAACACGCCGCCAGGTTGTCGGCCTTGTCGGCGAGGGAGAGCACCGTCCCGGGAAGGGTGAGGGGCAGTCTGTCCGCCGCGAAACGCGGGAGGTAATGTTCCTCGATGGCCCGCGCGACCTCCTCTTCCTCGCCTTCAAGCAGCGCGTAAATGCGGCCCATCACCCCCTGCAGGGAAGGAAACTCTATCACCATGGAGGTCACCAGGTCCGCTTTGCAGAGCTTTGCCGCCCTTCTCGCCTTCTCCTCGACCTCCCGGCCAAGGTGAGCCCGGGCGCATATATCCGAGCACAGACCCTCCAGGCGCATGCTCTTCTCGTACATGCTGCCCAGTCGCGCCTGCCATACCACCGCCTTGAGGTCATCCAGGCGCTCCTCCAGCTTCCTTTTCAGGTCCTCCTGGAAAAAGAAAGAAGCGTCCTCAAGGCGAGCCCTGAGCACCCTCTCGTTGCCGCGCCTTATGGTCTCCTCTCTGGCGGGGTCGCCGTTGTGCACCACCAGGAAGGCGGCGGCGATGTTACCCTTCTCGTCCTCCACCGGGAAATAGCGCTGGTGTTCCTGCATGGCGGTCTCCAGCACTTCCCGGGGCAGGTCGAGGAATCGCTCCTCGAAGCGCCCCATGATCACATGGGGGTATTCCACCAGGTCTATGACCTCGTCCAGGGTGTCCGGGGCCGGCACTGCGCGCATCCCGCTTCCCGCGAGGGCCTGCTCCATGCCCGAGAGCACGGCGCGTCGCCGTTCCTCTTCATCCGCCAGCACGCAAGCAGAGCGCAACGCGTCCAGGTAGGAGGAAGCGTCCGCCACCTCCACCTCGCCCGCCGAGAGGAAGCGGTGGCCGCGTGAAACGCGGCCCGCGCTCAAACCCTCGAAGACGAGGGGGACCACCTCATCTCCGTAGAGAGCGAGCAGCCAGCGCACCGGGCGGGCGAACCTGAACTCCCCGCTTCCCCAGCGCATGGACTTACGGAAGGACAGGGATCTTATCACCCCTTCCAGCAAGTCCGGCAGCACCTCCAGAGCCGGCTTTCCCTCCTCCCGCACGGTGGCGAAAACGAATTCCCCTTTGTCCGTCGGCCGTATCTCCAGATCCTCCACGCGCAGGCCCCGCGAGCGCGCGAAACCCTCCGCGGCCCTGGTGGGCTTTCCCTCCCGGTCAAATGCGGCTTCCCGCGAAGGGCCGCGGACCTCGGTGACCGCGTCTTCCTGGCGCTCCCGCAAACCCCTCACCATCAAGGCCAGCCTTCTCGGTGTGGAATATATCGTCAAGCCATCGTATCCCAGGCGCGCTCCCTCCAGGGCCTCTGCGGCGGCGTCCGCGAGCTGCTGGCGACCGTCCTGGACCGCACCCCAGGGCAGCTCAGCGGCGGCCAGCAGCAGCGCGTGGCGCTAGCCCGTGCGGTGGTCACG
>JACVJG010000429.1 GCA_015711875.1 Candidatus Solincola jinzensis
CAGGAGGTACTCGGTCTCCGTTACCCTGCCGCGCCCGTGCTCGCCCGGCGGGAAGGGCCGCCTTTCCATGGCACACTTGTCGCTCTCGCAACGCGGTCCCTTGAGGAAGAGCTTCTCTCCCTCCCTGCGGCACTGTTTGCACGACGGATCGGTGTTCCTCGCCATCTTCTCGCCCCTCTACACTCTTCTTCTCTTCTTGGGACGGCAGCCGTTATGCGGCTGCGGCGTCTCGTCGGTGATGCTCGCCACCTCGAGGCCGTTGGCCTGCAGGGTCCTGATGGCGGTCTCGCGACCCGACCCAGGCCCCTTCACGAAAACGTCGACCCTCTTCATGCCGAACTCCTGTGCCGCCTTCCTGGCCACGTTCTCCGCTGCCTGCTGGGCGGCGAAGGGGGTGCTCTTGCGCGAGCCCTTGAAGCCCACGGTTCCCGAACTGCTCCAGGTCAGGGTGTCGCCGTTTTTGTCCGTAATAGTGATGATGGTGTTGTTGAAGGTGGACTTGATGTGCGCCTCACCGTGCAACACCGTCTTTTTCTCTTTCCTCTTGCCTCTTCCTCTTCCCCTCGCAGGCCTGGCCAAATCTCAACCTCCTGTCAAGTCACGCCGCCGTTCCCAGGCGCCCCGTTATTTCTTCTTCCTCTTGACCCCTACCGTCTTGCGCGGACCCTTGCGGGTGCGGGCGTTGGTGTGAGTGCGTTGGCCGCGCACCGGCAACCCCATGCGGTGCCGCAGCCCCTGGTAGCACCCGATCTCCATCTTGCGCTTGATGTTCTGAGCCACCTCGCGCCTCAGGTCTCCCTCCACCTTGAGGTTCTGGTCTATATAGCTACGCAGGCGCACCACCTCCTCGTCGGTGAGGTTGCGCACCTTGGTGTTGGGGTCGATACGGCAGTTCTGCAGGATGGACTTCGAGGTGGACCTGCCCACCCCGTAGATATAGGTGAGGGCTATCTCCACCCTCTTGTCCCTTGGTAGATCAACGCCTGCTATACGCGCCAACTCAACATACCTCCCCCGGGATTATCCCTGCCGCTGCTTGTGTCGCGGGTTCTGGCAGATCACCAGCACCTTGCCATGGCGGCGGATGATCTTGCATTTGTCGCACATCTTCTTGACCGACGCTCTGACCTTCATCTTCGACGCGACCTTTCCGATCCTTACCGCTCACTTGTACCTGTACACTATGCGCCCGCGGGTGAGGTCGTAGGGAGAGATCTCCACCACCACCTTGTCGCCGGGCAGGATGCGTATATAGTGCATCCTCATCTTGCCGGAAATATGCGCCAGTATCTTGTGTCCGTTCGCCAGCTCCACCTTGAACATGGCGTTGGGAAGCGGCTCCAGCACGGTTCCCTCGACCTCTACGGCGCCTTCTTTCCTGGCCAATCCTCACTCTCCTCGCGCTTCCTTCCCGCAACGGGAGGCGCGCATATAATTTTCGCACCAGAATTTATATACTAACAAAACATCTTCTTCCAGTCCAATATCCCATCAGGGGACGGTTAAGACCAGCGGCCCTTCCTCGGTGACCGCAACCGTATGCTCGAAATGGGCGGAGAGGGTGCCGTCCACGGTGCGCACCGTCCATCCATCCCCCTCGTCCACCTCCACTTCATAGCCTCCCTCGTTGACCATGGGCTCCAGGGCGAAGGTCATGCCCGCCTCGAGCAACGGTCCCCTGCCGGCGGGACCGAAATTCGGTATCTGCGGTTCCTCGTGCATCTCCCTTCCTATGCCGTGGCCCACGAACTGCACCACCACCGAGAAACCCCCCGCCTCCACGGTGCGCTGGATAGCGTTGGAAACGTCTCCCAGACGGTTACCCCGCCTGCAGGCCCTTATTCCCGCCTCCAGAGCCTCCTCCGTGACCTCCATGAGCCTCCGGGCCACGCCGCTTATCTCTCCCACCGCGTAAGTGCGCGCCGCGTCGGCGTGGTAACCGTCCAGGATCACTCCCACGTCCACGCCGATGATATCGCCTTCTTTCAAGCGCTCTCGCCCGGGTATGCCGTGCACCACCACATCGTTGACGGAAGTGCATATGGAGGCGGGGAATCCCCGGTAACCCAGGAAAGAGGGCGTTCCGCCCCTCTCCCTTATATACTCGTCCGCCAGCTCGTTCAGGGTCTCCGTCCTGGTGCCCGGTTTTATATACTCCCTCAGCATGTCGAGTACGCCCGCCACCACGCGGCCCGCCTCTCGCATCCTGGCTATCTCCTCGCGCGACTTCCTGATGATCATGCGCCCTTCAGCTCGCCCTGGTTCATTTTTCCACCGCTGCGCGGATCTCCTGCAGCACTTCCTCCATGGAGGCGGCGCCGTTGATGTTCCTCAACAAGCCTTCGCGCTGGTAATACGCTATGAGGGGGCTGGTCTTAGCCTCGTACTCGCGCAGGCGAGCGCGTACCGTCTCCTCCCTGTCGTCATCGCGGCAGTAGAGCTCCCCGCCGCAGGCGTCACAGGTGTCCTCCTTGGCCGGCGGGTCGAAAACCAGGTGGTAGACCTTACCGCACGAGCGGCAGGTGCGGCGCGCCGTGAGCCTTTCCACCACCACCTCCTCCGGCACCTGTACGTTGAGCACGTGGTCGATGCCCTTCCCCATCTCCGCCAGCATGGCCTTGAGGGCGTCGGCCTGGGCGGCGGTGCGCGGGAACCCGTCAAGGATGAAGCCGCGGTCGCAATCGGGCTCCGCCAGGCGCTCGCGCACTATCCCTATCACCACCTCGTCGGGGACCAGCTCCCCGCGGTCCATGTACTCCTTGGCCTTGCGTCCCAGCTCCGTGCCGCGTTTGAGGTTGTCCCGGAAGATGTCCCCGGTCGATATGTGGGGCACCCCGTACAAGGCGCTTATCCTCTCCGCCTGCGTACCTTTCCCCGCTCCCGGCGGTCCCAGCAGCACAAGGTTCATCGACGTCATACCTCCCCGATGATCGCGGCCTTTACCTCAGGAAGCCCTCGTAATGGCGCATCTGCAGCTGCGCCTCGATCTGCTTCATGGTCTCCAGGGCCACGCCCACGATGATCATGATGGCGGCCCCGCCGAAGGGTATCTGTCTGGTGCCGAAGAAATAGAACATCACCGCCGGAAGCAGCGCTATACATGCCAGGGCAATGGAGCCCGGCAGGGTGATGCGGTTTATCACCTTGCCGAAATACACCGCCGTGGGGGT
>JACVJG010000430.1 GCA_015711875.1 Candidatus Solincola jinzensis
GCCCCTTTTTGAACATGCTCCTCAGGCGCACCGGGCTGCTCCCCTTCTTTCAGCTCTCCGTCTGGAAAGGCTTCCGGGACTCCCTTCGCAAGCGCGGCGGGCGCAGCCGCGAGGGCAGCGGGGGGATAGATCCCTCCGAGGCCCTGCAGTGGACGGACCTGGCCGTGGTGCGCCGCATCAAGCGCCTCATGCGGGAGGAGGGCAAGCCCATCATCGCCGTGGCCGTGAACGAGGGGGAGCGCTCCGCCTCCTTCCGCATGCGCGACTCCGGGGTCTTCACCGCCTCCACCCCCGAGAGGGCGGTGCGGGTGGCCGGTAAGCTGGCCGAATATTCCCGCTGGCTGCGGGAGAGAGGGGGAGGGCAGGGAACCAGCCTGTCGGGAGGGACCGGGCCGGGGTAGCCGGCCGCTTCTTGGGTGTGGATCGAACGGGACATCCGGCGGTGGCCCGCAGCTATCTCGAAACGGAGGAGTCGTCCCGGCGCAAGTTGACACCCCTGGAGGCCATGTTTAATATCCTTTTTCATGACCGGCAGGCCGTCACCGAGACGGTGCGGCCGGAAGGCCGGTGCCGTGATCGTCGACCGGCGGGCGGAAAGGACCGGTGATAATGGACGTCGCGGGGATCTGCCGCCTAAACCCGGAGGAGGTCTACGAGGCGCTGGGATCCTCCCCACAGGGACTGACCGAAGAGGAAGCTTCCCTCCGCCTGGAAAGATACGGCCCCAACCAGATCAGGGAAATAAAAGGCATTCCCTTATGGAAAAAACTGCTAGTCCATTTCACCAACTTCTTCGCCATCCTCCTGTGGATAGGCGCCGCTCTGGCCTTCATCGCCGACCAGGCTCCCTTGGCCTGGGCCATCATTGGGGTCATAGTGGTCAACGCCGTCTTCACCTTTGTCCAGGAGTACAAGGCGGAGAAGGCCACTGAGGCCCTTAAGAGGCTCCTGCCTCCCAAGGCCACCGTCATCCGCGACGGGGAGGAGAAGGAGATCGAGGCCACGCGCCTGGTGCCCGGTGACCTCATGATACTGAGGGAGGGGGACCACATCTCCGCGGACGCGCGCCTGGTGGCCAGCGCGGACCTGCGTACCAACAACTCCGCCCTCACCGGGGAGTCCGAGCCCGTAAGGCGTTCTTCCGCGCCGGTCGTCGAGGAGGGACTCTCCTTCAGCGACATCCTGAACCTGGTTTTCATGGGCACCTCGGTGACCGTCGGGACCGGAAGGGCGGTGGTCTACGCCACGGGCATGGACACGGAGTTCGGCAAGATCGCCCAGCTCACCCAGACCGTGGAGGAGGAGGAATCCCCCATCCAGATACAGATGAAGCGGATCACCAAGTTCGTGGCCGTCCTGGCCGTAGGTCTGGGAATCGTCTTCTTTCTCCTGGGCCAGTACGTGGTGCATCTCCCCTTCACCGAGAACCTCATCTTCGCCATAGGCATCATCGTGGCCAACGTCCCCGAGGGCCTGCTGCCCACGGTCACCCTGGCCCTGGCCATGGCCACCCAGCGCATGGCCCGGCGCAACTCGCTGGTCAAGAAGCTCTCCAGCGTGGAGACCCTCGGCTCCACAACGGTCATCTGCACGGACAAGACGGGAACGCTCACCCAGAACGAGATGACCGTCCGCAACCTCTGGGTCCCCTGGATGGAGGTGGAGGTGAGCGGGGTAGGCTACGCCCCGGAAGGCGAATTCCTCAAGCGGAACGGCAACGGCAAGGGCGGTGCGAAGGGCAACGGCAAGAGACGCCTGTCGGCTGAGGAGTTGGAGTCCCTCCGGGATTCCCTGCTGGTGTCGGTGCTCTGCAACAATTCCCGCCTGGTGGAGGAGGGCGGCAAGTGGAGAATAATCGGCGATCCCACGGAGGGAGCGCTGATGGTCATGGGGATGAAGGGGGGCTTGGACCCGAGGACGGTAAGCGAGAGATACGTACGCCTGGTCGAGATTCCCTTCGACTCGTCCCGGAAGATGATGAGCGTGGTCTGCGAGACGGAGGGGACGAGGAAGGCCTACGTGAAGGGCGCGCCCGGCGAGGTGGTCAAAAGGTGCACCCGCATCCTGACCCCCCAGGGAGCGAGGGAGATGAGTCCCGAGGACCGGGACCGCATCATGGGCGTAAATGACCGTTACGCGCGTTCCGCGCTGCGCGTCCTGGCCCTGGCCATGCGGGAGGTATCCCGCGATGTACCCCGCTACGAGGCGGAGAACACGGAGACGGACCTAACCTTCGTGGGTCTGGCGGCGATGATGGACCCGCCACGTCCGGAGGTCGAGGAGGCCATCCATAAATGCCGCACGGCGGGAATCAGGGTGATCATGATCACCGGAGATTACGGCCTCACCGCGGAGTCCGTGGCCAGGCGCATCGGTATGGTGCGGGGACGGCCGGCCATCGTCACCGGGGCGGACCTGGAGGAGATGAGCGACGAGGAGCTCAAGCGGCGTCTACGCGAGGAGGAGGTCCTCTTCGCCCGCGTGGCCCCGGAGCACAAGATGCGCATCGCGCAGGTGCTCAAGGAGATGGGCGAGGTGGTGGCCATGACCGGCGACGGGGTGAACGACGCGCCGGCCCTGAAGACCGCGGACATCGGCATCGCCATGGGCGTCACCGGCACGGACGTGGCCAAGGAGGCGGCGGACATGATCCTCGTCGACGACAACTTCGCCTCCATTGTGGCCGCCGTCGAGGAGGGAAGGGCCATCTTCGACAACATCCGTCGCTTCATAACCTACATCCTCGCCTCCAATATCCCGGAGATCGTGCCCTTCATACTCATGGTCCTCTTCAATATCCCCCTCCCGCTGACCATCATCCAGATCCTGGCGGTGGACCTGGGAACAGACCTGTTGCCAGCCCTGGCCCTGGGCACGGAAGCGCCCGAGCCCGGGATAATGGAGCGTCCGCCCCGTCCCATGAAGGAGAGGCTCCTGAACGTCCGGGTGCTCCTGCGCGCCTACGGGTTTCTGGGTCCCCTGGAGGCGTTGGTGTGCATGCTGGGTTATCTGTACATGTTCGGCTGGAAGTGGGGGGCGGACCTGAGGGTCTTGAAGGAAGCCGAACCGCTCACCTACGTCAAGGCCACCACCATGTCCCTGACCGGCATCGTCATGACCCAGATAGGAAACGGGTTCGCCTGCCGGACCACCCGGGAATCCA
>JACVJG010000431.1 GCA_015711875.1 Candidatus Solincola jinzensis
CCACGACAACAACACCGACTGGTGCTACCCGCAGATCGCGGCCCAGGGCTCGGACCTCATGCTCACCCTGCGGGGGAGCGCCGCCTCCGACCCCGCGGGGGGCCTGGGATATTACAACGCCTCCTGCGGGGAGAACAAGGCTTGGCAGAGGATACAGGGCCTCTTCTACAAGATGATGCCCGCGGATCACCCCGCCTCCACCGACTGCCTCTCCGATGGCACCCGCTTCTACGCCCTGGCGGTGGGAACGGGCTCACACTCAGGCCGCGTCCTCGCCAAGCGCGAGGATACCGCCGACCCCACCGTCACCATCAACGACCCCGGCAAGTACCAGAGGGGGAGCTTCCATGTCGGCGCCACCGCCTCGGACGACTTCAAGGTCTCCGGCGACTGGTTCCTCTCCCCCTCCTCCGAGAAGTACCAGGACGGCATCGTGTGGGCGGACTTCTCCTACCGCCCCAACGGCGGGAGCTGGAAGCTCCTCTACCACGACCCCGATTCTCCCTGGGACGCCTATTTCAACGTCTCCTCCCTCGCGGACGGCACCTACGACTTCCGCGTGCAGGTGGAGGACACCGCGGGCCGGCGTTCGGAAAGCACCCTCGAGGACATCGTGCTCGACCGCCAGGCCCCCGCGGTGGAACTGCAGGTATCATCTCCCGACGGGTTGAACGGCTGGTACGTATCCCAGCCCTCCTTCGGCCCCGCCCTGGCCGCCACGGACACCGGCTCCGGTGTAAAGGCCTCCTACTGGCGCGCCGACGGCGCCTCCTCCTGGACGGTCTATTCCAAGCCCCTCACCCTGGAGGAGGGCGAGCATGTTATCTCCTACTACGCCGAGGACAGGGCGGGCAACCTCTCCGCCACCAGGGAGTTCCGCTACCGCGCTGACTTCACGGATCCCGAGGGAGAGATAACCTCCCCTGCCCCAGGCGCATACTTCCAGAAAAGCCTCGCGGCCGAGGTCTCCTGCTCCGACGCCGTCTCCGGCGTGGCTTCCATAACCTGGCTGGTGGACGGGGCTTCCCTGCGCACCGGCCCCGAGCGCTCCGCAAACCTCGACCTCTCCCGCTTGGCCGATGGAGAGCACGTCCTCTCGGCGGAGGTCAAGGACGCCGCCGGCAGGAAGCGCCTCACCGACACCGTTCCATTCTTCAAGGACACCACCCCTCCCAGCGTGGATATCGCCGAGCCCACGGGCGAGGAATGGGTGCGGGGCATGGTCACGGTGAAAGCGGAGGTGCGGGACAACCTCAAGGTGGGGGGCGCCGCCTTCTTCGTGGACGGGAAGAAGATAGACGAGCGCACCTCACCACCATGGACGGCGGCATGGGATACCTCGGCGGTGGTCAACGGTTACCATGCCCTTTCCGTGGAGGCCTGGGACGCCGCCGGCAACCGCGCCGAGACGCGGGCTTCGGGAGAGGTCACGGTGTACGTGGGCAACAACATCTCTGAGACCAATCACTTCGCGGAGGGTTGCACGCGCGAGGGCTTCGACACCTGGCTGTGCCTGCAGAATCCCGGGGATGCCCCCGCCGAGGTCACGGTGAACTACTACCTTGGGGAGGGGCAGGGCGAGGCTTCCATGCGCACCTATTCCCTCCCGGCGCATTCCAGAAGCACCGTCTACGTCAATGGCGACGTGGGGGCGGGAAAGGACGTCTCCATCCAGGTGACCTCCAACAGGCCCATCGTCACCGAGCTCCACAAGTACTTCAACTACGCGGGCGAGGGCGGCCGCGCCATCCACGGGGGGCACACCGCCCAGGGGGCGCAGTTCCCGCGCCGGGACTGGTACTTCGCCGAGGGCTGCACGCGCTCAGGCTTCGACACCTGGTTGTGCCTGCAGAACCCGCAAGGGCAGGAAGCGCAGGTCAGGGTGGAGTACCTCATGGAGGGGGGAGCCTCGCTCACGCGTTCCTATCGCCTGGCCCCCTGGAGCCGGGGCACGGTGCCCGTGGACGCGGAGGTGGGGCAGGACCACGACGTGGCCATGCGCGTCTCCTCGGATCTCCCCATCGTGGCCGAGCGACCCGTCTATTTCCTCTACCAGGGGATGTGGGACGGGGGGCACAACGTCATGGGCGCCGCCCGGCCGGAGCGGGAGTGGTACTTCGCCGAGGGCTGCACGCGCACCGGCTTCAACCAGTGGATCTGCCTCATGAACCCCGCCGAGGAGGAGGCGCGGGCGAAGATCACTTACCTCATGGAGGACGGCGGGCGCATCGAGCGCGAATACGCCCTCGCGCCCCGCTCCCGCTTCACGGTGAACGTGAACAACGACGTGGCGCGCCAGCACGACGTCTCCGCCACCGTCACCTCCGAGGTGCCCATCGTGGCCGAACGTCCCATGTACTTCCTCTACGGCTCGGTGATCGACGAGGGCTCCAACGCCATGGGGGTGGCCAAGCCCGGCTCCTCCTGGTACTTGGCCGAGGGGTGCACGCGGGCGGGCTTCGAGGAGTGGATCTGCCTCATGAACCCGGGGGACGAGGAGGCGCGGGTGGCCCTGCGCTTCATGCTCGAGGACACCTCGCAGCGGGAGCACGCGGTGGCGGTCCCTCCCCACACCCGGGTGACGGTGAAGGTGAACGACGTGGTGGGACCGGAGCATGACGTAGCCTGCGAGGTGATGAGCGACCGCCCGGTGGTGGTGGAGCGCCCCATGTACTCCCTCTACCGTGGATCCTGTCCCGCCGGAGACACCCTCTCTGGATACACCTTCAACCCTTAGCCCAGGAACAGAGGTAAGCAGCAACGGGTCAGGGCCCCGCCTGCTGTCCGGAAAGCAGCCGGTGCCCTGCCCTTTTTCTTCAATAAGGTCCCAAGGCGTGGATTAGGTTCACGGGCATGGCGGTCCATAATGGGAGATAATGGTAATCATGGACGGATTATCGCGCCCCATGAACGCATGACATCCACACCTTTTGCGCTCCGCACGCCTGTCGCGATATGCGGAGCGCAAACCCCTCTGTTCAAGGCACGGGCATGTGCTTTCCATGTTCCCTGCGCTTCCTCCATAGCCTCGTTCATATGAGTTCTGAGCCGCTGTAGATGATCCGCGCGCGCGGACGTTTATTCGATTGTCCAGCTGGCGATGAGAACAATGAGCAAGGCAGTGGGATCAACGGTTAAAAG
>JACVJG010000432.1 GCA_015711875.1 Candidatus Solincola jinzensis
AAGAGCTCCGCCACCCTGGCCAGCACGCCGGGCTTGTTCTCCACCAGCACGGAAAGCGTGTGCTTCATCCCCATCACCCCTTAGAGGAAGGGCTCCTCGGCCTTTTCAGGGTGGATCTTCTCCACCGGGTAGAGCATGTCCCCGATCATGTCGTAAAGGGGCGCGCCCGGCGCCACCATGGGATAGACGTTCTCCTCCGGCTCCACGCGGAAGTCGATGACCACCGGGCAATCGGCCTCGATGGCCTCGACCAGGGCGGGCTCCACCTCCTCGGGCTCCCTCACGCGCAGGCCCTTGGCGCCGTAAGCCTCCGCCAGGGCCACGAAGTCGGGGCAGTCGCGCTCCCTCTCCAGGCAGGAGCAGGAATAGGTGCGCCCGTAGAAAAGCTGCTGCCATTGGCGCACCATGCCCAGGTAGCCGTTGTTGAGGATGGCCACCTTGACCGGGGCTCCCTCCAGCACCGCCGTGGCCATCTCCTGCAGGGTCATCTGGAAGCTCCCGTCCCCCGCGATATCGATGACCAGGTCCCTGGGCCTGCCCAGTTGGGCCCCGATGGCGGCGGGGAACCCGAACCCCATGGTCCCCAGGCCTCCGGAGGATATGAAGCGGCGCGGCTTCTCCATGGGATAGTACTGGGCGGCCCACATCTGGTTCTGGCCCACCTCGGTGCAGACGATGGCCTCTCCCCGTGTCACCTCGTAGATCTTCTCCACCACGAACTGAGGTTTCAACCCGCCGCTTTTATCGTAAGCGAGGGGGTATTTATGCTTCCACTCCGAGATGAGGCGGTTCCATTCCCCGCGATCCGGCCTCTCCACCTCCGCCTTCATCTCTTTTATGGCCGCGTTGAGGTCGCGCAGGATCTGTTTCGCGTCGCCCACGATGGGTATGTGGGCATATACGTTCTTGCTTATCTCCGCGGGGTCGATATCGATGTGTATGACCGTGGCCTTGGGAGCGAACTCCGAGAGCTTGCCGGTTATGCGGTCGTCGAAGCGCGCGCCCACGGCGATGATGAGGTCGGTCTCGCACATGGCGTAGTTGGCGCAACGGGTGCCGTGCATGCCCAGCATCCCCAGGGAGAGCCTGTGGGTCTCCGGAAAGGCCCCCTTGCCCATAAGGGTGTGGGTGACGAAGATGCCGTTGTCCACCGCGAGTCTCTTGAGCTCCGCGGTGGCGTTGGAGGTTATCACCCCTCCGCCCGCGTAGATAACGGGGTTGCGGGCGCGCAGGATGGCCTGGGCGGCGAGCTTGATCTGTTTTTTATGGCCTTTATAGGTGGGCTTGTAACCGCGCAGCGTGGGATGCTCGCGGCGGTGATAAGCGAGCTCGCCACGCGAGACGTCCACTGGCACGTCTATGACCACCGGCCCGGGCCTGCCCGTGGAGGCGATGTAGAAAGCCTCTTGCACCACATCCGGGATATCCCTGGGATCTTTTACCAGATAATTATGCTTGACTATGGGCATGGTTATTCCGGTGGTGTCCGCCTCCTGGAAGGCGTCGGTCCCGATGAGGTTCGTGGCCACCTGCCCGGTTATGGCCACCATGGGCACGGAGTCCATGAAGGCGTTCGCTATCCCCGTCACCAGGTTGGTGGCCCCTGGGCCCGAGGTCGCCATGCACACCCCCACTTTTCCCGTGGCGCGGGCGTAACCGTCCGCGGCGTGGGCAGCCCCCTGCTCGTGGCGGGTGAGCACTTTGCGTATGCGGCTGTGGTAGAGCTCGTCGAAGACGGGCAGGAGCACGCCCCCCGGGATGCCGAAGATGATCTCGACGCCCTCGTCCTCGAGGCTCTTCACCAACGCCTTCGCTCCCGTCATCTTCAACTTTTACCGCCTTTCCTCTTTATTACCTTCTCTATCAGCGCATCCGCACCGCTCCCCGGCTCGCGCTGGTGACCCTGCGCGCGTATTCCGCCAGGACCCCTTCGCTCACCTTGGGTGCTGGAGGGCTCCAGGTCGCCTGGCGGCGCCGGAGTTCCTCCTCGGACACGGCGACGTTGATGCGTCTGGCCCTGATATCCAGCTCGATGAGGTCCCCTTCCTCCAGCAGCGCGATGGGGCCACCCTCCGCGGCCTCGGGGGAGACATGCCCCACCGCCGCTCCCCGTGACCCTCCCGAGAAGCGGCCGTCGGTGACCAGCGCCACCTTGTCGGACAGCCCCATACCGGCCAGGGTGGCGGTGGGGTTGAGCATCTCGCGCATGCCGGGGCCCCCTTTGGGGCCCTCATAGCGCACCACCACCACGTCCCCCTCCCGGATGCGCCCCGAGAGCATGGCCTCCACCGCGTCCTCCTCGCAGTCGAAGACCCGCGCGGGGCCCCGGTGCAGGAGCAGGTTCTCCGGCACCGCCGATTGCTTGACCACCGCCCCCTCCGGCGCCAGGTTGCCGTAGAGGACAGCCAGGCCTCCGGTGGGCATGTAGGGGTCGTCCACCGGCCTCAGCACCTCGGGGTTGAGGGTGGTCCTGCCCTCGAAGAGGTCCCCAATGCGCTCCGCTGCCACGCAGGGAACCTCGGGGTCCACAAGGCCCTTCCTGGAAAGCTCTCCCATCACCGCCGGTATGCCACCCGCCTCGTGCAGGTCCTGCATGTGGTGGCGTCCCTCGCCGGCGGGGCTGATGCGCGCCAGGTTGGGGGTGGAATCGCACACCTTCTGGATGGTGGCGAGGTCCAGCTCCACGCCGGGCGTAACGCCGTCAATCACCACACCCACCGCCGGTCCGTGGGACTCGCCGAACGTGGTTAGTCTGAAAATCCTTCCAAACGAATTTCCAGTCATGAAAAACCAAATGAATTAAAGCTGCGCTGGTTTAAAACCTGTTTATGGACGCGATAGTAACTCCGTCAAAAGTGAGTGGAGTCATTTCGGCGCCGCCTTCAAAAAGTTATACTCACCGCGCGCTTATTCTCGCTGCGCTCGCGCGAGGAACGTCTGTCATTGAAAATGCTCTTGTTTCTGACGACACGCTGTACACTCTCAAGGCTCTCCAAGCGCTCGGAGTAAAAGCATCGCGCAAGGGAAGCACTGTGGTAATCAGGGGAAGCTCCGGAGAACTGAATGGAGGAGGGAATGTTTTCATTGGAAACTCGGGCACGACGATTCGCCTAATGGCTTCAGTAGCCGCTCTTGCC
>JACVJG010000433.1 GCA_015711875.1 Candidatus Solincola jinzensis
GCTCGCTCGCGCTCGCTGCGTCTCCGTCCAGGCGACTGGCACCGTGTCGCCGCCCTTCGGGCGTCGCCATCGCTTTCGCGATGCATTCTTTCGTTATGTGGTTGGTTATTCGTAGCGGGTTATGAGGTCGGAGGCGATGATGCCGGAGGCCACGACCGATGGGATCCCGCCTCCCGGATGAGTCGAGGCCCCGGCCAGGTACAGGCCCTTGATGCTCCTGGACCTGGCGACCGGCCTGAACACCGCCGAGGAGGGGATGTCCATGTCCAACCCCAGGATAGCGCCCTCGGGAGTGAGCAGCCACCGCTCGTAGTCCCTGGGCGTCAGCACCTCCATCACTTCCACATGGTCCGCCAGCCCCGGGATGGCCTTTTCGCTGAGCATCCGGAGCTGCCTTTCCCCGTATTCCTTCTTGTCCCGTTCCCAATCCAGCTCGCTCACATGGTAAGGTCCGGTCATGACGATATTGAGGACATGCCGACCCTCGGGGGCCATGGAGGCGTCGGAAAAGGTGGGAAAACAAACCAGGGCGGAGGGTTCCCGGGGCAGCAGGCCCCTGGGCATGTCCTCAAACCAATAGCGGTTCGTCTCCTCCATGGAGACGGTGACGATGTTGTGGTGGGCCTCCAGCGGCGGCCTGTAATCCAGCCCCACGTTTATCATGGGAGCGGAGGCCGAGAGGCGATAGCTCCTGACGCCGTACCTGGCGAGCCAGGGAAGATGCTCCTCCCCGATCATCTCCAGATAGAGCGTCTTGGCGTTGATGTTGGAGACGACCACGGGTGCGGTGATCTCCGTGCCGTCGGCCAGCGCCACTCCCTGTACCCGACGCCCGCTCACCAGGACCTTCTCCACCCGCTGCCCGAGGCGTACCTCCATCCCGAACCTCTCGCCGCAGCGCCGCAGAGCCTCGGGGAGCGCGATCATGCCGCCCCTGGGGAAAAAGACGCCCTCGTGCTCGGCATAGGAGAGAAAGGCGAATATCCCCGGGGCGAGGGCGGGGGGCTGTCCGCAGAACTTCCCCGGGTAGGACAGGGAGTCCAGCACCCGCCCGTCCTTGAAGTACCCGCGCATGACCTGCTCGAAGGAGCGGTTGAAAAGGGGGAGGAACTTGAGCAATCGTGGGTCCTTCAGAATCACCCTGGCCATGTCAGCCATGCCGTTCATGGGGCTGAGGAAAAACCCCTCCACGGCCGTGCGCATAAAATCTCCCACGTAGCGCGCGTATTCCAGCCAGGCTTTCCCGTCCTCGGGCGAGATGCGTGAGATGATCTCCGCCTTGGCCTCTATAGAGGAAGGATAAGTGATGCGTGAGCCATCCTGGAAGATGATGCTATAAACCGGGTCGCAGGGCTCCAGCTGGACTTCCTGGTAAAAGCTGGTGCCCAGCCGCTCGAAGGCGATCTCGAAGGGACGCAGTATCTCCAGGATGGTGGCGCCCACATCGAAACGGTAACCCTCTTTCTCATAGGTGGAACAGCATCCCCCTATGCTTTTTCCCTGCTCCAACACCAGCGTTCTGCGCCCCTGCTTGGCCAGCAGCGCTCCCGCGGTCAACCCGCCGAGACCCGCCCCGATGACTATGACATCGTAATCCGGCATCTCCATACCTCCCCCTGCGGATAAAACCGGCTTTTCATGTGCTCTAAATGCAGCTTAGAGACTCGTGCCGCGCCTCTTGTCCACCTTTTTTCTCCCGATTGACCCGATTGATCGTGGCTAGCCTCATGTGCCGACTTCATGCTATGCCGCCTAGGGGGATCGGTCAGCGGGCCACGCAGCTAGCGGCGCGGCCCGCCGGCCGTCCCCAGCCACCCCTCCCGGCCCAGAGAAGCGATCCGGGTTCGCGTCCCATTGGCAATTATTCCCTCGATGCTAGCGTGTTATACCCACGGCACGCTTGCCGGTTCCCTTTACGGCTGTACGGCCTTCTGCGCCTATCCTCTTTTCCGCCCGCCAACTTCGTTGCGCCTACATCCAGGCGCCGGGCGCCGCCCCATCTTCCCGCGGTTCGACCCGGTCGCGTCCACGACACCGTCTTATCAGGCTTTCCTTTTTATGCCCATGCGTTACTTGCCGGGCCCTGCTCTCGCTGCACCTGCCTGAGCGCGCTCCGCCTCGGACACGGCGGCCGGCGCCTTGCCGCCGCACCTCAAGCGTCGTCAATAGCTGCTGGGTTCCTGGGAGATCCCCAGCATCTCCCGCGCCTGCTGGGGGGTGGCCACCTCGCGGTTCAGCTCATGCGCTATGCGCACCATCCTCGCCACCAGCTCGGCGTTGCTTTTCACTTTCTTTCCCCTGGAATAATAGAGGTTGTCCTCCATGCCCACGCGCACATGTCCGCCCAGCAGAACCGACATCACGGTCATGGGGAGCTGGAACGGGCCCACCCCGATGGCGAAGAAGATGGACTGCTGGGGCAGCTCGTCGATGAGCGAAAGGAGGTTTTTAGGGGTGGGGAAGGAAGAGGTCTGGAAGCCCATGACGAACTGGATATCGTAGGGCGGGTCGATGAGCCCCTGCGCGATGAGGTCCTGCACCACCCAGTACATGCCCGGGTGGTAGAGCTCCATCTCCGGCTTGATCCCCTTCTCCTTCATGGTCTTGGCGTAGAGGCTTATGTCGGCATAGGAATTGGGGATGCAGCGGTCGTAGACCATGGCCGGGCGAGGGCTGGGTAGGGGCTCCGCCCTCTCGCGCAGGGGGACCTTGAGCACGAAGGGTCCCAGGTTGAGGGAGCAGAGCTCAGGGTTGGCGTAGATGCTCGCCATGCGCTGCTCGGTGGTCAGCTCCGGCCCTCCTCCCGTGGTGTTGTTGATGATGATGTCCGGGCACTTGTCGCGGATCATGGCGTTGATGCGCAGGTAGTCCTCGGGGTTGCTGGAGGTCATCCACCACACCTCGGGGTTGCGCGCGTGCACGTGCACGATGCTCGCGCCGGCCTTATAGGCCTCATAGGTCTGTTCCGCCTGCTCCTCAGGGGTCTCGGGGAGGTTCTCATTGGCCTCTTTTCCCTCCACGCCCCCCGTGATGGCCACGGAGATTATGAGCGGCGGCAGCCCCTTCCTGGTCCGGCTCATCCACTCGTACGGATTCCGGTAGTCCCACATGTAGTCCTCTGGATTCATCCCCT
>JACVJG010000434.1 GCA_015711875.1 Candidatus Solincola jinzensis
GTGATCTCGCCCCATAGGGTGGCGCCGCTGGGGGTAACGGGGTTGGCGGGGAGAGTGTCCACGGTCGGGAGCTCGACATTGTCGGGGTAATACAAACGAGTCCCTCTGGTCTTAGAAGACGGATCCTGCAAGCCTAGATACTCGTTTCCTGAAAGACTGATGGTTATCGAGGAGACATTATTAAAAGCTTTAATGATCTCCTCTTTCTGTGAGGCCATCTGGACACGATGACTGAATGATGCATCCGCAAAGAGTGGCGCTAAAACGAAGGTTAAGAGCACCGCCAACAAGCCAACCGCTTTCAGAAACCCAACCAAAGGCATCTTTCCTTGAGCACTCACGCATTGCGATGTTGTTTCGTCGCCTAAGAACAAACCCCGGTTGTCATGTGCGGTGCTCTTGGATCGAAGTCCACAAAGCCTTACCATTACCTTTCCGATCGCGCAGGCTACGCGGATAATGTCATGTCCTATCCTTGGTCTTTTCATCTCCAAACTCCTTGGTGTCCCGAGCGTTCCTTATGGCCGCTCGTGCCACATATGCACGGGCTTCCCAGGAATCGCCATCCTGGATTTACCATAAAGGCATGAAATGTTCATGGCTGTAACATCTAGAAGTGTGGAAATCGCTAAAAAACCCGACCATGCCATCTCGACGAGATCCCTGAACAATCGCAACCCATTAAACATATTGTATCATCTCGATCGTGAAACGTTTCGACCCTTCTTCCAGATTGGCAGATACGGTTGATCGCTTACGGGGGTATCCTGCAAGCAGGCGGGCGCATCGTGTCGCGGTTACATGCCTATGGCTTTATAGAATTCTCCCGGATCAAGGTGTAAGAGATGGCATTGTATGGTATTTTCTCATGTATGGTGGAGAAAAGGGTACGCAAAGGGAAGATCTCAGAGCTGAAATCGGCCGACCGGGAACTTCGTTACTGGCTGAGCCGTCCGCCGCAGGAACGTGTGGCTGCGGTAGATCACTTGAGAAGACAATATCATGGAAGTACAGCAAGACTTCAGAGAGTTGCTCGAGTCGTTAAACGAAAATGATGTGGAATACATGATCGTTGGAGCTTATGCCCTGGCCTTTCACGGGGCACCGCGCTTTACCGGCGACATGGATATCCTGGTACGCCCCTCGCGGGAGAACGCGGAGAGGATCATGTCAGCCCTGCGCGACTTCGGATTCGGCGCCCTTGACTTATCCCCCGATGATTTTACAAGGCCCGATTACGTGGTCCAGTTGGGGGTCGCTCCAGTCCGTGTGGACATCCTGACCTCCCTTACCGGCGTCACCTGGGAGGAAGCCTGCGCTGGAAAGGCGGCGGGGTTTTACGGCGACATCCCCGTGAGTTTCCTGGGGAGGGAGCAACTCGTGGCCAACAAGCGCGCCTTGGGAAGGAAAAAGGACCTCGCGGATCTGGAGGCCATCGGGGAGGAATAACCGATCCACCCATATGCCTTCTTTAAAGCTTGGTATGCTGAGTTCCATAGCTGATGTCATGGTGGATGGGATCACCCAGGGAACGATAGCGAGCTTCACCTTCAACGAGGTAACGGACGACCGCGCTAAAGAGGCCTCCTTCGCAAGACAAAGATGATCCTTTTTCAGGATAGCCGATCCACCCTCATTCTTTCGTGCAGCCTTTTTGTCCCGCGTCTTTTGGCAGACGGCGTTCGGTAAAAAGCATTTCCCATTCCAGCTCATTCTTTCGTGCAGCCCCTTTGTCCCGCATCTTGTGGTGGATGATACACTGTAAGGACGGATATCGAACCTTTCCCCGAGATCCCTTTAACCCTTAATGCGGGTCGTGATAGGAACCACCCGCTTCACATTCATCACCGTCGCCGCGTCCTTGACACGGCCTCGCTGTATAATCACCGCTGGCGAGCCGTTGCCGCGCGCGAGCGGGAAGGAGGCGGGCTTGAGAGCGGAAAGGTCCGTATATGTTTGCGGAGAGTGCGGCGAGGCGTCGGTGCAGTGGCTCGGCCGCTGTCCCGCCTGCGGGAGTTTCGGCACCATGCAGGAGGAAAGAAGGGAGGCCCGCCCCGCCGGCGCCAGGGCGAACGGGAGCGCGCCTGTACGCATGGAGGCGGTGGAAGAAGAGCGCCCCCGCCTGCTGACTGGCATAGGGGAGCTGGATCGCGTGCTGGGAGGCGGGGCGGTACCCGGGTCCCTTGTCCTTCTGGGAGGCGAGCCGGGCATCGGCAAGTCCACCCTCCTGCTGCAGGCCGCATCGTCTTTCACCAGGTGGGGAGCGAGGGTGATGCTGGTGAGCGGGGAGGAATCGGCGGCCCAGATAGCTTCCCGCGCCCGTCGCACGCGCACGCTGAGCCCTGACCTCTATCTCCTATGCGAGACCGACCTCTCCATGGTGGAGAGCGCGGCCAGGGAGCTCGTTCCCCAGGTTATGGTGGTGGATTCCATCCAGACCATGCGCAGCCCCGACCATGATTCGCTCCCCGGCGGGGTAAACCAGCTTCGCGAGTGCGTATCCCGCATGCAGGCGCTAGCCAAGGACACGGGCGCCGTGGTTTTCCTGGTGGGCCACGTTACCAAAGAAGGCGTCCTGGCGGGCCCGAGGCTGGTGGAACACATGGTGGACTGCGTCCTCTATTTCGAGGGGGAGCGATTCGATGCCCTGCGCGTCCTGCGCGCGGCGAAAAACCGCTTCGGCTCCGTGAGCGAGCTCGGTATATTCGAGATGACCGACGCTGGGCTGCGCGAAGTCGAGGATCCCTCGCGCATGTTCCTTGACGCGCGCGAGGAGCCGATTCCCGGCACGGCGGTCACGGTGGTCATGGAGGGCAAGCGGCCCCTGCTGGTGGAGGTGCAGGCCCTGGTGGCGCCCTCGAAACTGCCCGCTCCCAAACGCGTCTCCACCGGCATGGACGGTCGGCGTCTGGCCATCAACGTGGCGGTGCTGGAGCGCAAGGCGGGAGTCGCGCTTTCGGAACGGGATGTCTACGTGGGGGTCTGCGGCGGGCTGCAGATATCCGAGCCCGCGCTGGACCTGGGGGTCTGCATGGCCATCGCCTCCTCGCGCTTCGACCGCACTCTTCCGCCTCAAACCGTTTTTGTGGGCGAGGTAAGCCTCACGGGGGAAGTGCGCCCGGTAACCCG
>JACVJG010000435.1 GCA_015711875.1 Candidatus Solincola jinzensis
GGTCGGCGCCCTGCAGGTTAGCTCCGTGCAGGTACGCCCCGACCATGAAAGCCTTGCGGAGTATGGCCCCCGAAAGATCGGCCTCACCCAGGTTGGTGCGCATGAAGTGAACGTAGGTCAGGTCCAAGCCCCGCAGGTCTGCCCCGTAGAGATCGGGTATCTCGTATACGTTATCTCGCCTCCAGGCGTTCCAGACCTTCACTCCCTGCTTGAGGATTTTCAGGTGCTCTTCGTTCGCCATGCTCTCGTCCTCCGTCCTCCCTGCTGTGTCTTTTTTCCGCAGTATTATCGCACCTGTATGCCGGCTAGTGAAGCTTTCGCCCCTTTCGAGGGGCAACCGTTCTTCCGTTGGGACCATTAGGAACGGTTACATGCGGTTCACCGTGTTTCATCCAGGTCACGGACATGCCATGGACCTTAACATCCACTTCTTCCCGCTCTTCCCCGGTATGATCGCGAACTCGCGCCCCACAAGAAGGCCAAGCGGGAAGTCGCCATCCATCTCCTCCCGCTTTTCCATGGCATGGCGGCTAGGCCGCGGAGGAGCGAAAGGTCGGGAAAGAGAGGATAGCTCACGAAAAACGCAAGCCGGAGCCACGAAGCTGAAGTCGGTATTCGAGCGGAAGATCCTCGTGATCCATGCCAGGCCCAGGTCAGCCTGGCGGAACGGATGCCGAGTCTGCGTCATCACGCGCTCGCGACTCCAGAATACCGCCTGAACTACCGACAAAGCACGGTATCGATGTCGCCGCAAGCGCATGCCATGAGCCCCGCCTCCCTCCCGTCGTCCGCCGCGAAACCGACGACCTACAGGCATTCACCCTCGACCCTGTCCACACCTTTCAGGCCTCCGCCGCGCTGGCCGCGTAAACGCCTCATGAGCAGGGAGTCTACGCTGCTCCCCGCTCTGCCCTCTCGCGACCTTCGATGGGATTTCTTCCCAGCACCTCGAGATCACAGGCCTCCACTTCCTCAAGGAGTGGCCCCGAAACCCGCACGGCGTCCGGCCATCGGCGTTCCAGAGGGGTTTCCTCCTCCTGGTCGGGATGACGGTCCAAGTGATCGAACAGCTCTTTCATCCTTTTCCTCCTTTCAAGCGATGAGCCTTGATCTCAAGCATGATTACAGGGCATGGAGGTAAAATGCGGGTCTCGAAGCGTTTAAGGGATTATTAAACGCCGCTTTATCTGTCTTTAACGGCACCGTGAACAGGCAACAAGGCAAGACGGTGGGGAAGACTTTCCCGACAGGCGATCAGGGGAGATAGAAGCTGCATAGCAGGCTTGTGTTCACGCAGCGCCAACGAGTGGTCAAGGGGGGACACAGGTTCCGGCAATTCGCTTGTTCACGATCCGGGAAGGTGCGCACAGGGTTCCCGGGCGCAAGGGCACGCGCAGCCATGGCCCATCTCACCTTTACATGAGCAACGACCTTCCCAGTCGCAGCGGCGCGCGTGAACAATCACGTCGACACTCGCGCCGCGGTCGCCATCAACGCCGCCTGGTCCTCTCCTCGTCAAACGGCGAAAGCAAAGGTCACGTGCCCTCCGTGCTCGCCAGTAACACATAAGTCGCCTAACCCGCGATCCTGCGACCTTTCTGCGCACCTGAAGCCGTAGCAGCAATCGGAACTCAAGGGCCCGGAAGGCATGCGCCGGAAACAAGGAGTCCCCGTGTGCTCAAGGACACCTGCGGCGCCGCCCATTGCACAGCGCGAAGACCCGCGCGACGGGGAAAAGCCAGCGGGCCTTGCCTATCCGGACGCTTTGGGTTAACTTTAGTGAAAGTGAACACCAGGTAAGAACGTACGGCAAGGCTGACTCGGCATCTTAAGCGGCATAAAAGGTTTGACCAGCCAGACTGTGTCGCGTTCCTGCGCGGCATACGCTGGTTCGCAGGCACAGCGATGGGACCGTGATTCGCGTCTGCCGCCGGATCGAAACCTTGAGAGCAAAGGGGGGAAGATGAGCGAGGACCTGGAGAGGATCAAGGAGGCCCGCAAGGCCTGGGAGGAGGGGCCACTGGCCAAGGCATTGAAAAAGTTCCCATATCTCAACGCCGAGAGCGCGCGCTTTTACTCGCCCGACGACCTGGAGGGCTTCGACTTCCTGGAGAAAGTCGGCTTCCCCGGCACCTACCCCTACACCGCCGGGACCTTCCCCATCGAGCCCATGGCGGGGCTGGCGAGGCTCGCCTCCATGGCCGGAAAGGGGGAGATACCGGGGGCGGGGGGCCAGACCAGAGCCGCCATCTACTCCGGCTACGGCACGCCGGAGGACACGCGAGACTACTACAAGGGCCTGCTGGAGCAGGGCGGTAGGGGAGGCCCCAATCTCGCCTTCGACCTCCCCACCCAGTGCGGCTACGATTCCGACGACCCCCTGGCGGAGGGAGAGGTGGGAAAGGTGGGGGTGTGCGTGGACACCCTCGCGGATTTCGAGATCATCTACGAGCCCTACCGCGGCGACCTCGACCTCGACAACATCGCCTCCAACTTCACCATCAACGCCCCCGCCAACGTGATCATCGCCATGTACGCCGCCCTGGCGGAGAAGCGTGGCATCCCACTCGAGAAACTGCGCGCGACCCCGCAGAACGACATACTCAAGGAATACATCGCCCGCGGCACCTATATCTTCCCGCCCAAACATGCCCTGCGCATGTTCCGCGACAGCCTGGTGTTCCTGACCCGCAATATGCCCAACGTCAACATCACCTCCATCGGCGGATACCATATCCGCGAGGCGGGTGCCACGCGCGAGCAGGATCTGGCCTTCAGTATGGCCAACGCCATCGCCTACCTGCAGGTGGGCGTGGACGCGGGCCTGCACGTGGACGAGTTCGCGCCCCGCTTCACCTTCAACGCCTTCGGCGGGAGCATGGAGCTCCTCAAGGAGGTGGCCTTCCAGCGAGCGGCGCGCCGCATGTACGCGCGCATATTAAAGGAGAGGTTCGGCGCCAGGGATCCGCGCAGCATGCGCATACGCCAGGCCATCGGCGCGCATATCGGGCCATCCTCCACCACCCTGCAGCGCCCCCTCAACAACCTCACGCGCGCGGTCATCGGGGCGGTGGCCAGCGTCCTCTCGGGAGGACGCCCCCTTCCTTTCCCGCCCTACGACGAGC
>JACVJG010000436.1 GCA_015711875.1 Candidatus Solincola jinzensis
GCAGGTCTCCGCCCTTTACCGCATCACCGAGACCCTCATCTCCACTCTGGAGGTGGACGATATCCTGGCTTTCATAACCGGGGAGTTGCTGAGACTCTTCGATCTCGACCTGTGTTGTATCGGGCTATTCGACGGGGAGGAAAGCTCCCTGCGCATCGCCTCCGCTTGCGCTAGCTCCGGCGCCGAAGGAGGCGGGCCCGCGAAGCTCGAGCTGGCACCCGGGTGCCTGCGGGCGCTGGCGGGCGAGGGAGATGATGAGACCAGCGGACCCTTCCGCGTGGGTGCGGGGGATCTGGCTCCTTGCGGGGATGCGGGCATGCTGGGCGAGTTGGAGGCGGTTTTCCTGCTTCCGCTCAAGGTGAAGGGAAGGACAACCGGAGCGGTCTTGCTGGGCAGCAGGGAGGACATTTCCTTCAGCGAGGAGGAGAAGGAGCTGCTGGTGGCCATCGGCAACCAGGCCGCCATGGCCATAGAGAACGCGCGCCTTTACGAGGACCTGCGCTACGACGAGGAGGTGCAGCGCCAGCTGCTCCAGAAGGTGATCACCGCGCAGGAAGACGAACGCCGCAGGGTGGCGGTGGAGCTGCACGACGGGGTGATCCAGAACCTGGTGAGCGCGCTCTACCGCCTGCGCCTGTGCGCAGTGCGCATGGGGGACGCCGATTCCGAGGCGGCCCTCGCCCTGCGGGAGGCGGAGGAGATCATGGACGGGAGCATCGCCGAGATGCGCAGGATAGTGGCGGGCCTGCGCCCCTCGGTCCTTGACGACCTCGGCCTGGCGGTGGCGCTGGAGAAGCACGTGGCCCAGTTGCAGGAGAAGGTCGACTTCCGGATCCTTCTGCAGATGGCGGAGGAGGGTCTCCCCCCTCTCACCCTGGAAGCTGAGACGGCGCTGTTCCGCATCGCCCAGGAGGCTTTGAACAACGCCGTCAAGCATTCGCGCTGCGGGAAGGCGAAGGTGGCGCTGCGCGTGGAGGGCGATTCCCTGCTCATGGAGGTGGCTGACGACGGGGTGGGTTTCGAGCTCACCGGCACCCAGCGTCGTTTCACGGGCGGGTTCGGCCTGGTGGGGATGAGGGAGCGGGCCGAGTCTTTGGGCGGTTCGCTGGAGATAAGGTCGGGCAGAGGGAAAGGCACTTCGGTGATCACCAGGCTGCCCCTGCACGGCATAACCAGGGAGGTGTGAATTGGGCGACAGGACCATCAAGGTGCTGGTGGTTGACGACCACCGCCTGGTGCGGGAGGGCCTGGTGAACCTCCTGCGCGTAAACCCTGATATAGAGATAGTGGGCGAGGCGGAGGACGGCGATGAGGCGGTGGCCAAAGCGCGCTCCCTGCGCCCGGACGTGGTGCTCATGGACGTGAGCATGCCGGGGATGAACGGCATCACCGCCACCAGGCTGGTGAAAAAGGAATGCCCGCATGCGGCGGTCATCATGTTGACCATGCTCGATCAGGAGGCCTACGTCTACGAGGCGGTGAAGGCGGGAGCCACCGGGTATCTGCTGAAGAACGCGGGCCTGGAAGAGCTGGTGAAGGCGATAAAGGAAGTGCACAGGGGAGGGGCAACCCTGCACCCCGATGCCCAGGCCAAGCTGCTCAAGGAATACGTGTCCCTGGCGAGGCGCAATCGCGAGACCTACGGCCTCACCAACCGCGAGCTGGAGGTGCTGCAGCTCCTTGCCGACGGCAAATCCAACCGCGAGATCGCCCAGGAGCTGTTCATCAGCGCCCAGACGGTGAAGACCCACATCGCCCACATCTTCGATAAGCTGGGGGTGAGCGACCGCACCGAGGCGGTGGCCGCTGCGTTGCGCCGCGGGCTGGTGACCTGACTTGCCCCTTGTGTGCCACGCGCGGCGCTCCCGTCACTCGCGAGGCGCTTTCCCGTGCGGTGATGGACGCGCGACAGGGTGGATAGCGAAGACGTGAAACGGCGGCGCCTTCAGCGGAAGAGCCTGCGCCTGCGCGCTTCTTCCCCGCGGCTCGCCTCGGTGGCGGGCTTGTAAGGGCGGACGAACAGTTTCTCCCGCGGCGGCGCGCTCGCCGGCGGCTCGGATGAGGCCACCTCGGCCCCCTCCAGCCTCTCTTCCTCCTTGAGGACGTAAGTGGCCATGAGCTTTATGGGGGTGTCCTTGAGGAAGCGGCACATGGCGCTCCAGCCGCTCTCGCATTTTCCCGTTTCCTCGTAGAGCTCATCCAGGAGTTCGGAAAAGAGGATGATGAGCTGCCGACCCTTGAACTCCCTTTCGTAAAGCTCGCGTTCCTGGGGGGTGAAGTCGTCGAAGGGCTTATCCAGAAGGGATATGATGGCGGCCGGGACCTTGACCCCGCGTCCCTCCAGCTTACGCTCCAGCTTTTTGGTGAAGTAGCTCTTGCGGGAGATCTCGACCGCGGGCGCTCCATCTCCTGGCGCAGGCATCCGCGGGGCGGTCATCCCCGCGCTCGTTCCGGGGAGCGTTGCGTAGGCGCCCCTTTCCCCACCTCCTCCTTCCTCTTCTTTGAGCACGAAGGCGGCGCAGACCTTGATGGGTGAGTCCTTCAAGAGGTGATACATGCCGCGCCAGCTGTGGCGGGCGCTATCCGCGGAAGCCTCATAGGCGCTTTGCAGCAGCCTGGCGAAGAGCTGGAGCAGCCCCTTCGCCTTGATCTGGCCCTCGTAAATGGCGCGGTCCTCGGGGGTAAAGGAGGAAAAGGGCTTGTCCAGGAGGTCCAGGAGATATCCAGGCACCTTTACCCCCTCGCCCTCGAGCATGCGCGCTAGCTGCAGGGTGAAAAAACTCCGCCCGGCTTCCGCTTCGACGGTCATAAAGGACTCACCCCTGAGATGAACTCTCCCCGTTACGACCGCCCCACCCCGGGATGTCCGGCACCGAGCGAGCGCCTGGCACAGCCCAAAAGTATTATTCGGAAGAGGAACGGCGGCAGTCAAGGTGGCCTTCGCCCGGGAAGGCGCTGACGCCGCCGCGGGTATCGGTGGAGGCGGGTTCCGGGGCGGTCCGCTCATCTCCCTGACGCTCCGTTCGCCGCCGCCATGCTCCCGTTTGCGAATTGAAACAGCTCAAGTTGACCTGGATCATCGATTTATTAACCGGAAACGACGAATGCTGACAAATGAAA
>JACVJG010000437.1 GCA_015711875.1 Candidatus Solincola jinzensis
CCTGGCCGAGAGCGCCTGGCTGGCGGGGTCCTTCAAGGTGGCGGCCCTGGTTATGCTCATCGCGGGTTTCGGGGTGAAAGCGGGCATGGTGCCCCTGCATATCTGGCTTCCCGACGCCCATCCCGCCGCGCCCTCTCCCGCCAGCGCCTTACTCTCGGGGGTGATGATCAAGGCGGGAGCGTACGGCATCATAAGGACCCTGCTCTCCTTTTTCCAGCAACCGGTGGCCCATGGGACAGAGGCCGAGACGGCCGCAGCGGGCGCCCACGGCGTGGAGGGGGCGGCTCATGCCGCGGGCGGGCTCACCTCCAATGTACAGGCATTGGGCATGGTGGTCATACTCCTCGCCGTGGCCACCATGTTCATCGGCATGCTCCTGGCCCTGGTGCAGAACGACATCAAGCGCACCCTCGCCTACTCCAGCGTGAGCCAGATGGGATATATATTGTTCGGAGCGGGATGCCTGGCCTACCTGGGCGGGGAGGGTCCCATGGGTATGGGAGGTAGCCTCTACCATATCCTGAACCACGCCTTCTTCAAGGGATGTTTCTTCCTCGCAGCCGGCTCCATCCTTTTCTGTGCCCACGAGCTGGATATGTTCAAGCTGGGAGGCCTGTGGCGGCGCATGCCCGTCACCACCTTCTGCTGGTGTGTCGCCGCGCTGGGGATCATGGGCATACCCCCCTTCGGGGGCTTCGTGTCCAAGACCCTCCTGCACCACGCCGTCCTGGAATCGCATCACCTCGCCGAGGCGGGGCACCTGGGCACGGCCGGACTGGTCAAGTTCGCGGAGATAATGTTCATCGTCACCAGCGGGGGCACCATCTGCTACATCACCAAGATGACCTACTACACCTTCTTCCGGCGCCCTCATGGGGAGCGCGCTCACCACGGGGAGCATGTGCGCGAGGCGCCGGCCTGGATGCTCGCAGGCACCGCCCTCTTGGCCGCCGGGGTGCTGGTGAACGGCCTCTTTCCGGGGCTGCTCTTAAGGAAGCTGATAGGCCCCACGGTGGAGACGGTGCCCGGTTTCGACGCCCACCTGGCGTCCCATCTCTCCGAGGTCCCGATATACATCTGGGCCAACCTCAAGGAGATATTCGTGCCCCTCGCCATCGGCTGGGGACTTTTCGTCCTCGGCGCCTGGCCCGACCTGCTGGGGGCGAGGCGGCGCGGGCTCGACCTCTTTCATGTGCGGCTGCCACGCTGGATAGGGGTGGATTACTGGTATGTGCGGGGAGCGAAAGCATCCCTCGCCCTGCTTTTCGCGGGAAAGCGCCTGTATGCCCCCGTGAAGGAGGGGGCGGTCAGGGAAGCTAAGAGGGGAGCCGCGGGAGCGGTCTCGCTGGTACGCGACGTCATCTATCCCAACCTCGCCACGCGGCCTCTGGCATGGGCGAAGGCCTGTTCCTTGAGGCTTTACCGGGAGGCGCGCGGCGAATTGCTGCCCAGGTTGAGGGAATACCAGGGCGATCTCGCCGTGGGGGCTCTGGTCATCGCGGTCTCCCTGACCCTCTTCCTGATCATGCGCCTGCTGTAAGGGCGAGCGGCGGTGGGGGAAGCGGTAATGTATAAAAGGAAAAAGACGCATAACAGGGGCGGTGTTGCCGCCTGCGAGTCGAGATGATGGCCATGTTCGCGTATGTGTGCACGGGGTTGGCGGCGGCGGCCGAAAACGGCCTCTCGAGGGATCTCTTCGCGGTACTGGCGGCGGCGGCGGCGGGCATCGCCGTTCTCTTCTACGCAGCGGCTTCCGATCTCTTCGAGCTGAAGTTGTTCAAGTTCGACCCCTACTCCATCAAGCTCCCCAAAGAGGTGAGGGTGGAGTACTGGTATACGCGTGCGGCGAGATGGTTCGAGGCTTTCCTCACGGGCGGGGGATGGAGGTACGCCAAGGCCAAAAAGCAGGCCAAGGTGCGCATCAAGGGGGACTGGCGACGTCTCCGCAGGGAGACGAGACGTATGCTGCCGGAGGCCGCCAGGCGGCTGAACCGCGACATCGCCCTCGGCGCCCTGGCCATCGCCATCGTCCTGGTGGCGTTGCTTATCTTCAACCTGGTTTGACGCCTCGCGCCGGCGGAATGGGCGAGGCAAGAGCGTTATCGAGGGGGTTGAGCATGGGAAAAAAGTCGGCAGCGCTTCTGGTATTGCTCCTCTGTGTGCTATTGTGGTCGGGAAGCCTTGTCCCCGCCCTGGCGCAGGATGGGGGAGAGGCGGAAGACGGGGGAGGCAGCACGGTGCGCCTCATAGTGACCATAGCGGTCATCTGGCTGGCCATCATGGCCGCGGTGATCGCGGTGGTGGTGATGACGCGCAAGAAGTCGGGCGAGGAGGAGAGAGAAAGCCGCGAGGGATAGAGGCGCGGCTGCAAAGGAGTGGAAAGATATGGAAGACAGGATAAACGTCATTTCGCGGTGGTTCGTGGCCCTCACGGTGGTCTTCATCCCCCTGTCCATCCTGGTGCTGATCTCCGGCTCATGGGGGGCCAATTTCCTCTCCAGCCAGTGGACGCGCTACCTGCTTTTCGCCTCCTGGGTAGCGCTCACCGTTTCCCTGGTGGTGGGGGCGGGAAACACCGTGGTCTTCATGGCGGAGGAAGAGGGCGAGGAAGCGGAGCCGCCTGCGCTGGACCCGGCCCCCGAGGGCGAGGGGGAAGGGAGCGAGAAGGAGCAGGCTTCCGCGGACAAGCGCTCAAAAGCCCAAAGCATGAGCTATAACCTTCTGCTGGTACAGGTGGCGACCTTCCTGGTGGGAGTGGTGCTTTACGTGGCCTTCATCTCCTGGATGCTCCTGCCCAAGATCGTCATGAACGCCTATTGATCGCCTGCGGGAATGGGGCTCTATTCCCACCGCTTCTACCGCGACAGCATGCACGCGGAAGGCCTGGTCCCCTTCCGCGTGGCTATGGGGCAGAGCGACCTCTTTCTTTTCGCGCGGCGCGACCTCACGCATGAGGCGCGCCTTTCCTTGTCCAGGCACCGCTCGGATCTCGAGGGTTTTATCGCCCGCCAGCCCCTGTTCGCCTCCGCCTTTCGCCCTTACGAGGTTCCAGAGGACGCGCCTCCGGTGGTGAGAGCCATGGCGGAGGCGGCGCGCCGTGCTGGTGT
>JACVJG010000438.1 GCA_015711875.1 Candidatus Solincola jinzensis
ATGCGCGAGGTGGAATACGTGCGGCGCCTGGGGGTGGAGATCATGCTGGACCAGGTGATCGGCTGCAGCTACACCCTGCAGGAGCTTTTCGCGGAGGGCTACGACGCCGCTTTCATCGCCATCGGGGCCGGCCTGCCCATGTTCATGGACATCCCGGGGGAAAACCTGAACGGCGTGTATTCCGCCAACGAATACCTCACCCGTTCCAACCTCATGAAGGCCTATCTCTTCCCCCGCTATGACACGCCCATCAAGCGCGGCAAGAAAGTGGCTGTGATCGGAGGCGGCAACGTGGCCCTGGACAGCGCGCGCACCGCCCTGCGCCTGGGGGCGGAGGAGGTGACCATCGTCTACCGGCGCTCGCGCCAGGAGATGCCGGCGCGCGCGGAGGAAGTGGCCCACGCCGCGGAGGAAGGGGTGGCCTTCAAGTTCCTCACCCTGCCGGTGCGCATACTGGGGGACGAGTGGGTACGCGGCATGGAGTGCCTGCAGATGGAGCTGGGAGAGCCGGACGAGAGCGGAAGGCGGCGTCCCATTCCCGTCAAGGGATCGGAATTCGAGATGGAAGTCGACCTGGTGGTCATGGCCATAGGTACGCGCGCAAATCCCCTGCTGACATCGACGCTGCCGGAGTTGAAGCTGAACAAGTGGGGATACATAGAGGCGGATCCCGAGACGGGGCAGACCTCGGTGCCAAACATCTTCGCCGGAGGGGACATCGTGACCGGCTCCGCCACGGTCATCGAGGCCATGGGGGCGGGAAAGAGAGCGGCCCGCGCCATCCACACCCTGCTCACCAAGAGCCCCTGAGGCCCCGCGTGGCGGGCTTCTTCCTTGGAAGGAGGCCTGACCGCTTGCCTTGGGAAAAGGCGCGCTACAGCGGACTGGATAGTGGCTGGGATCTGGACAACCCTGTACCTTACCCCACCCCTCCTTTTCGTTTCCAACAGGCGGCTGTTGTCATGCCGCCTGACCGGAGGGTGTGGCTCGAAGGCCCGCGAGCCTTTTGACCGCGACACCGCGCCGCGCTCCTGGTATGGGAACCGTTCACTATGAAGGTACGCTCGTGTGATCTGAGATCTTGGAGTGCCCTGGAAAGGCGAAGTGCCCATAAAAGGCCCGGGTCATAAAAAGAAAAAGTCACGGCCTCCTTATAGAGCTGGGAAAAACAGGCCTTTTTCCTATGCCTCTGTCGGTGGTGGGAGTTTATAATTATCTTGCTCTTCGGTGGCGCTTGGAAGGAGGCCGTTTTCGATACGGGACGCGGAATACGCCCGTGGAGAGGAGCGCGGCTCGTGACGTTCGTGGCAGGCGGCGGGGTGAAAAGCGAGGTGAAGAAAATGGGATTTTTTGACAAGATCAAGGAGCAGGCCTCGAGTCTCGGCTCCCAGCTCGACCAGGCCCTGGACACCACCAAGCAAAAGGGCCAGTTGAACGCCCTGCGCAAGCAGAGGGCGGAGCTGGTCGCCGGCTTGGGGGAGGCGTTGCTCGAACAGTTCCGCCAGCAGCAGGTGGACGCGGAGCGGCTCCGTCCGCAGGTGGACGCCATCTTCAATCTGGAATGGCAGATCATAGACCTCGAAAAGCAGATAGAGGCGCAGAAAGCCGCGGCTACATCCCAGGCGGCGGCCGCGCCGGCACCCCCCGCGGCGGCCCCGGCTCCCCCGGCTGCGGCGGCGCAGGCGCCCGCAGCTCCCCCACCGCCACCCGCTCCCGCGGCTCCGCCAGCGGCGCAGGCAGCGGCGGGGGTCATGACCTGTCCATCCTGCGGAGGCGAGGTGCCCGAGGGTTCCGCGTTCTGTCCCAACTGCGGGGCGAAGGTCTGAGGGCCGCTGGCGGCATTATCCCAGAGGCCGTGAGGATGGCGAGGCCCGCCAGGGACGCCCTGGTAACGCTGCTCGCTCTCCTGACGCTGTGCGTGGCAGTGGCGGGATGCGGGCAGGAGACGCCGGAGAGGACGGTATATAAGTTCCTGGGCGCGGTGCAGGCGCATGATTTCCCGGCCATGCGTTCCTGCGTGAATCCCGATGCGCTGGAAAAGGTGTCGCGGGGGAGTGGGGAACTGGCGCGGGGCTGGGAGGGTCTATACCGTATGTACCTCTCCGAGCCCGTGAACTGGCGCATGAGCTTCGCGGGGATCGAGCTGGAAAGCGAATACTTGGATGAGGAACGCGCCCTGGTGAGGATAGTCTCCGGACGCTGCGTTCTTTACCGCCTGGAAGGAGGGATATGGCGGGAGAGGGGCGGGATAGATTTCGCGCGCGAGGATTTCGTGCCCCTGTACATGGTGCGCAGGAACGGAGACTGGTTCATGGAGGCGCTTGACCTTTATGTCGTCGATTCTCTCGAGCGAGCGGCGGCGAGATAGGCCTGGAGGAGGCGCGGTGACGCGGCGGGGGGAGAGCCGTGGAAGGTGAGCATGCCGGGCGGGGGCGCGCCGGTAAAACACGCCTCCGGGGGAAAGGCGCGGATTCTCGGATGCGGCGGGAAGCGGTCCTTCCAGGCGGAGCCCCGAGGAGCTCCGAGGGTAGCGCAAGATCCAGATGGGCAAATAAGAGCTATGGGCCTTCCGGGAGGGATATTCAGTGGAGGAGCTCGACCGCATCCTCGACGAATGGGATTTCATATACGATCACGTAAGCCCCACCAGGGCTTGGGTTATCTCACCCCCATGGAGCTCCTGGCGCGATGGATGGAGGAGAGCAAGCATAGGGAGTTACTGTCCACGATGTAATGAACCAGCCCAGATGCTGTTCTCCGGCCCTGCGAGGCATATAAAATAATGGGATGATGGAAAGAGAGGAGCCGGCTGCGAGGGCTCCGGAATGGCGGGATCGCGTGAAAGTATTCCCAGGCGTGGAGCCCGCGGCAGCGCATGGCGCGGCGACGGACCCGCGCAGCCCGCAACGGGCGGATAAGGGGGTTTGAATTGCGTTGTCCCAACTGCGGTTATGACAACCCGGAGGGCCGCCGTTACTGCGAGGAGTGCGGCGAGAAGATACTGGACCTTGAGGCGATGAAGGCGCGCGCCCGCAGGCGCGCCCAGAGAGAGGCGGCGCGTTACCGCCGCGAGGCCCGCCGCAAGGGCCTGGACGCCGAGGAGG
>JACVJG010000439.1 GCA_015711875.1 Candidatus Solincola jinzensis
CAGGATCCCTTTGGCTTGATCGGGCCCTCTTGCGCAATCGGGGATAGCGGAATTGGGGGTTTTTTCTTTTTCCAGGAACCCGCCCCCATTCGCGCCACGCACCGGTAAGGCCACGCTTTCCCGCTGACGGCACGCCATCTTTACGGGCAAAACGGAGGGCATCGCCGCGCTCTCTCCCCCGCCTCCTCCCATATCGCCGCGGGCACTCATCCAAGCAAGGGGGCGCGTGCTTGAACCGACGTCGAAAAAAGGCAGCACCAGGAGGTCGGCATGCCCTCTGGTCTCGTGGCCATGCGGGTGCCGGCGCAAAGAGACGATCTCCGGCTCCCGCGTCCCCGGCGCTTCCCCGCCGAACGTCAGCACGCCGGACATCACCTCTGCGAGCAGTTCCCGCGCCTCCTCTTTCTCCATCCCCCGCACCAGGAGATCGGCGTTCCCGGGCTTTCCCTCGCCAAAGAGGGCGATGATGAACGCCTCCGCCTCCAGCAGCAGGGACGCGGCTTTCATCCACGCTTCGCTGTCGCCCATACACGCCGTCGCGGCAAGGGAGTCCGCCAGGGCTCCTTCCAGGGCAAGCGCGCGCTCACCGAGCCCTGCCGCCCTCTCGGCATCTTCGCATGCGCGCAGCATGAAGGTCATCTGCGCGGCCAGTAGTTCCGTCAGGCTCAAAACCGACGGCTGCGGGCTGAAGGGGCGATTGCGCGCGCAGACCATTAGAAGCGAAGACCTCTCGCTCACGCACAAGGGAATCGCGATCACGTGAAGACTGTCAGGGGCGGTTCCCTCCTCGCCGGGCGCCCGCAAGGAATTGCATACCGCCACCTTGCCCTCCTCCGTCAGCGACACCAGCGAGCGCAGCTCCGCCGCGCTCAGCGACAGGCAGCCGCAGCTATCGTCGCTGCGGGTTTCACTTCCGCAAGCCGCCAACGGCTCCGGGCGGCACTCCACCTCTCCCCTATCAAGGGAATACACGCAGACGCTTTCAGCGTCCAGCATCTCCCGCAGGTACATGCATGCCACCTCGAGAATCGCGCCCTTCCTGGCACCCGCTTCCAAAAGAGCCTGGAAGGCCTTTACCGTTTCTTCCTGTTCGCGATACTTACGCGCCAGGGGCTCCACCACGCCCGGCGGAAGCACCGTGGTCCCCTCCACCACGCTCCTGACGGCATCGATCACCGAGCGCATGGGCATGCCCTTGAGGAGGTAGCTGTCCGCGCCGCTTTTCACCGCATCCGAGATGTAGCTCTCGTCCTCGTGGGCGCTGAGGACCACTATCCTGGTGGGGGTCTTTGCGCGGCGCAGCTCCTCGATGACCTTGATGCCGTCCATCTCCGGCATGCGCACGTCCAGCAGAAGGACATCCGGGGCCAGGGCGGCGGTGAGCCGCACCGCCTCCCTGCCGTCGGCGGCCTCCCCCACCACCTCCATGTCCTCCTGGAGGCGGAGCATCCTCACCAGGGCTTGCCTCACCCCGTCGTGATCCTCCGCCACCACAAGGCGGATGGGCGCGTTTTTCCTCAAGTCTCGCTCCCTCAAGGAAGATCGTCCGGCACCTGGATGAGCACCTCCGTGCCCGCTCCCGGGGCGGTATAAATGGCCATCTCCCCGCCTACGAGCTCCACCCTTTCCATGAGGCTTTTGATGCCGAAATGCTCTCCGAAGCCGCCGGACTCCAGGTAGCGTTCGAGGTCGAACCCCACGCCGTCGTCGCGTATGCGCATCTCCACGCGGTTGCGCAGCTTCTTCAACTGCACGGTGACCTCCGCGGCGCAGGCGTGTTTTTTCACGTTAGTAAATATCTCCTGAGCAAACCGGTAAAGGGTCACTTCCACCTGAGGCTTGAGACGCTGCATCCCCTCCTCCACGTAGAGGATCCCCCTGATGCCGTGCTCGTCGTCCATGCGGTCGAGATAGTTCTCCAGCGCCGGCACCAGTCCGGCGTCGTCGAGTATGGAGGGCCGGAGGTCGAAGAGCAGGCGGCGCATACACCCGATGTTCCTCTGCAACCCGTTCTTTATCTCCTTCATCTCGCCCAGCGCTTCCTCCAGGCGCCCACCGTCTATGAGCATCTCCACGGTCTCCATCTGGTAATAACTGCTAATAAGGGACTGGATGGTGTCGTCGTGTATCTCGGAGGCGATCTTTTTCCGCTCATCCTCCTGGGCGCTGATCATCTTGGCCAGGAGCTTGCGGTAGAGCTTCTCCCGCTCCTCCATGCGGTGATAGAGAAAGGCGTTCTCTATGCCCGCCGTCCCGAAATAGGCCAGGCTCTCCACCACGCGCAGGTCCGTCTCGCAGAGCCTTCTCCCCGGGCTGGTGACGCTGAGGTTCAGCACCCCGAAGACCTCGCCTTTGCTGAAGAGCGGCACGGAGATGGCGCTCTTCACCGTGGGGTCGATGCCGCGGTAGAACTCGTTTTCCACGTTGTCCTGCAAAAGGAGGGGCTTGCCGTTCCTGGCCACCCAGGCGGCTATACCGGTGTCCGCGCGCCGGGGAGCATCGAACTCGATGTGCTCCGGCATGTTGCGCCAGGCCACGTATTTCAACTCCTCGCGGTCATCGTCATAGATGAATATGGACCCGCGGTCAGCGCCCAACATGGCCACCGCCGTGCCCAACAGCAGGTCCATGCGTTTCTTGAAGTCGAGCAACTCGCCCATTTTCATGGTCACCCTGGAGAGGGCCAGGGACAGCTTGTTGTAGCGCTCGATGATGAAGTCGTTGTACAGTCCCTGGGCCACCAGGCTCGACCTCTGCCGCAGCAGCTCGATGCTCAGCAGGTCTCCCTGTTCGATTCTGTCCCTGCACGCCACGAGCACGAAGGCGAAAGGGAAAAGGGGGCACTCCGCGCACACCTCCGTGGGCACCGGATGGGTGACGTCGCGCTTGAAACAGCATTCCCCGGGATAGAAGCCGCTTTCCGGGCAAGCCCTGGGCCCCCCGTTTCCCTCGCTCCAGGCGCGAAAGCGACAGCTTACCCTGGCGCAGCCCGATCCCGTCCTCCCCAGACGCACGGGCAACACCACGGCCTCCCTGTCCCAGAGTTCCTCCGGAACCCCCTCCTCTGGCACCCCCTCCCTTCCTCCGATCACCAC
>JACVJG010000440.1 GCA_015711875.1 Candidatus Solincola jinzensis
GGCCTGGAATGCCCCATGCACGACCCCCGCGCCCTCTGGGCCATGGCACTCACCTACGCCACCTCCATCCGCGGAGCCTGCCACTGCGCCGACGCCAACCTGTATATCGAGCTGGGCATCCTGGACGTGAAGGAATTTGGAGCCAAGCGGACTTGGCCATACAGCGCCAAGGGCAAGGCGGCGCAGACGGTGGCGGCTCAGAAGAAGGGCGTCATCGCTAACTCCGCCGTGATCTGCGAATACGCCTGGAATGCGGCAGGCGGCGGTATCTCCGACATGGCCATGATGCTCAACTCCCTCACCGGCTTCGGTTACACGGTGGAAGATCTGGCGAAGGTCGGAGACCGCATATGGTACATCAAGCGCGCCCTGGGCAACCTCATGGGGATGACACGCGATGACGACAGGCTTCCCTCGCGCATCCTCGAGCCCCACCTTGAGGGGACGACCTCCAGCCTGCACACCGCGGTCTATCCGCAGTTCATGTCCCTCGTCCCCATGCAGAAGCTCAAGGTCGAGGGATTCAAGAACTTCACCGCGGGCATCCTCTCCAAATATCTTTACCCCAATATGGACAAGATGCTCACCGCCATGAACAAGCTCCCGGGCTTCTCTGGAAAGCGCAAGAAGCTTGAGCGCGGTGACCTGGAGGAGAAGAAGAGGAAAACCGTTGCCTTCGACGAGATGATCGCCGAATACTATCGTCTGCGGGATATCGACGAGCAGGGCCGCCCCAGCCGCAGGCGCCTGGAGGAGTTGGGGCTCAAGCAAGTGGCGGACGCCCTGCATGGTTAGCGCGCATGGCAAGCGTGGGTCCCGTTCGGGTCGGACCTGGGCGGGACCCCTTCTCTTGAGGAGATACTCGGGAAGCCATTGCCCCGTGGCGAAAAGACGGGCGGTGGACGAGAAAGGAGCGGGAAGATACGGTGGCGACGGTCAGATTTTTCACCATGTTGCGAAAGGCTGCTGGTGAGCAGGGATACGAGAGCTCGGCGCGGACCGTGGCGGAGTTGCTCAAAGAGGTGGAGAGCAAGTACGGCGAGGAAGTGAAGCGATATCTCAGGAACTGTATCGTTCTGGTCAACGGACGGAATATCGCGCAGCTGAGGGGAAAGCGCACAAAGCTGGAAAAAGGGGATGAGGTGTCGCTTTACCCTCCCGTGGCCGGTGGCTAGGCGGCGGCTGCGTGGGGCCGCTTCACATGGGGGTGATGGTGACTCCAGAGCCCCCGGCGGCCGACCTCTGCACCTGGAGTTCCGCCAGGGCTCGCACGCAATCCGCCAGGACCTCGCCCGCTGCCGATACCCTTGCCAACGCCTCCTCGAGCATGGAGGACACTTCCTGCAGGTTGACGTTGGACGCCAGGGCGGCCCACTGCTTGAGGTGATCCATCTCCTGCTCAAGGCGGTCGGTGCCGTGCCTAAGAGCTACCTTCATGGTCACCAGGTCTATGCCTTCCCGGCACATCCTCTCCACCTCCTCCGAAGAAGGCCGGAGTCCGCCTCTTTCCCCTTCGGCGGGACCGGATACGAGAACCACCCAGCTCAAATAGCCATAAATATCAAAAGCAGAAACGGCATCTTTCCGCCTCGGCGGGAACGCCTATGCTGACGACACGGAGCCCTTGGCGTTCCCGAACGTGTACCTTATGTGCCTTATTTTACTCCTATCGCCTTGAGGCGTGGCACGTCGCGGACTTCACCGTGGTTGTCAATTAAAAGCAAGCTCACTCATCCCGGCGAGAGCGGTCCTGCCCATACCGCCAAGCCCGCGACGCGCTTGAGCAGCCTACTTCATCAGGGGACATGGGCTGCGTGGGGGCCCGTCTCGTGGCATGAAAAATAGATCGGCTGGCATGCAGCGCAGGATCCGAGTCGCGCGCACTTCATGGGCGTTTCCAGTTCCCTCATGCCGCGGAACGTCCCCGGCGGTGAAACCCTCGAGGGATGAGGGACCCTTTTGGGTCTCACCATCACACGCAGTCCTCGGCGGACGCCTTGCCCAGGCTGACCATGGCCGCCCGCAGGGTCTCCTTGCCCTTTTCGGTCATGCCCACCAGGGGCAGGCGCACTCCCCCCACCTGTACCCCCATCCAGTTCAACGCCTGCTTGATGGCAGTGGGGTTGGGCTCGCAGAAGAGGGCGCGCACCAGGGGAAGCACGCGGAAATGTATCTCCCGCGCCTCCTCCAGCTTTCCCTCCCAGACCAGGCGGCACATGCGCCCGAACTCCTTGCCCAGGACGTGGCCCACCGCCGCTATGCATCCCTGTCCTCCCAGGCAGAGCACCAGGAAGGTGACGGGATCCTCTCCGGAATAGACGTGGAAATCGCGCCCCGCTCCTCGCGTCCCCTCGATCACCGCGCATACCTGGAGGATATCCCCCGAGGCTTCCTTTACCCCCACGATGTTTTCTATCTCCGAAAGGCGGAGCATGGTCTCCACCTCGATGTTCCTGCCCGTCCTGAAGGGGATGTTGTAGAGGATGATGGGGAGAGAGGTGCTTTCAGCTATGGCCTTGAAATGCTCGTATATGCCCTCCTGGCTGGGGCGATTGTAATAAGGGCTAACCTGCAGGCTGCCGTCGACGCCCAGCTTCTCCGCCGCCACGGTCATGGCGATGGCCTCCGCCGTGCTGTTGCTGCCGGTGCCCGCGATGACCGGCACTCTCCCCGCCGTTTCCTCGCATACCACCTCTATCACCCTCATGTGCTCCTCATGGCTGAGGGTGGGCGACTCGCCGGTGGTGCCGCAGGGGATGAGGGCGTCCGCCGCCTGCTCGTCTATGAGGTAGTTCACCAGGTTGCGTAGGGCTTGCTCATCCACCCTGCCTTGAGCGTCAAAGGGCGTCACCAGGGGGACCAGGCATCCCTTGACGTTCCATTCTCCCATCCTTACCTCCTTGCTCGCTACTCTCCGTGTCCATACATCATAGCAGACGTCACGGCGCTGGCAGCAGAAGTGCCGTTAGCCGGAGATCGCGTGCTCGGCAGAGATCCGCCACATTGCCATCGGGCCATCAAGCTGTTCAGAGCGTCGCCGTTGGCCTTGAAGCACGGGCTCTATGAAAAAATTGGCATATTATGGTA
>JACVJG010000441.1 GCA_015711875.1 Candidatus Solincola jinzensis
AACGGGCGCCCTTCCCAGCGGGCGCATGGCCGGGGAGCCGCTGGCCTCCAGCCTCAGCCCCGCCTGCGGTCGTGACCGCCTGGGCCCCACGGCCCTGCTCAGTTCCGTCACCGCGGTGGATTCAAGGCTCATGCCTAACGGATGCGCGGTGAACCTCAGCCTCGACCCCGCCAACCTCGCGGGCCAAGAGGGGGCGGCGAACCTCGCGGCCCTGTTGCGGGGATACTTCGAGCGGGGCGGCATGCAGGTTCAGTTCAACGTCATCGACCCCCAGCTTCTCCTCGACGCCCGCCGCAACCCCGGCAAGTACCCGGGGCTGGTGGTGCGCGTGGCGGGGTATTGCGCCTATTTCGACGACCTGCCGGACGCCGCCAAGGACGAGATCATCTCCCGCACTCTCCACCGCGTCTAGCGGCGTTCCTGTTTCTCCCCTCCGCGCTCGGCCCGGCTTTGCGCCATGGCGTTCAGGCGATGCGGATTGATCTAAAGGTTGCTGAAGGTATATGCGCCTCGGTTTTTCGGTCCGAGAGCCATGGTATTTCGCCTGACACCACTCCTTGCCTCGAGGTTTAAGGTGATGACCGCCTCGTCGGTGATGGCCTTGGTCTGCATTTCGCCTGACAGCCACTCTTTGCCCCGAGGTAAAAGGTCAGAGGAAGTAGGGGAGCGGTTGCCGTGGTTCTTTCACGCGCATGTCTTAGAGGAAAAAAGTAGGCCACGGGTTATTCCCGCGTTAAAGCGGAACAAATGGAAGAAAGGCGTTTTTCTCTCGCGTGCGAGATCTGTCTCGTCTCATCAAAGGGCAGCCGGGTCTTGGTGAACCGGGCGGTGGCGGGTGTAGAATCGGGGATAAGAGCAAGAAGAATGGGAAGTCCGATGGGGCGGTTCGACATGTTCGGCGTGGAAGGGGAGGACAAGGTAAGGGCGGAACTGCAACGGGAGATCGCGCGCTTGCGCCAGCGCGTGACGGAGCTAGAGGCGGTGGAAAGGGAGTTTTCCGCCACCAGAGAGGCCCTTATTCGGGGCTTCGAGGCATATGCCTTCGTGCTCGAGAACTCGCCGGAGGTCACTATACTCCTGGATGAGAAAGGCGTTATCAGGAGCGCTAGCCCCTCCCTGGAGAGGGTCGCGGGATATGCGATGGCAGAATTCACCGGGAAGCTCGCCATCGAGTTCATGCATGAAGATGACCGGGAGAAAGCGCTCGATTACTTTCGCCGCTGCAGGAGCTCTCGCGTACCTGGGCCGAGGATAGAGCTGCGTTACCGTCATGCCGACGGGACCTGGCGCGCCATGGACGTCCAGGGGATCAACTTGCTTGAAAACCCGGTTATCCGTGGCCTGCTCATGATCGCCTGGGACATCACGGAGCTCAAGGAGAAGGAAGAGGCCCTGCGCTCCAGCGAGAGGTATTACCGTTCCCTTATCCGCAACGCCGCGGACATGATCACCATCTTGGACGAGAACCTGGCCTTCCGCTGGGGAAGCCGCGCCACCGCCCTCATCACCGGGCATGGCGAGGAGACCTACGGCCGTTGCATCCTCGACTACATCCACCCCGATGACCGGGAGGGCTCGCGCCTGGATTTCGAGGCGGTACTGGCGAACCCCGGCGTGCCCTTCCAGGCCGTGAGGCGTTTCCGGCACGCCGACGGGACCTACCATCACCACCACGCCATCGTCACCAACCTCCTGGGCGAACCCACCGTGCGGGGGATCATCATCAACTCGCGCGACGTCACGGAGCGCGTGCAGTTGGAGGCGCGCCTGCGCGCCAGCGTGCGCGAGCTCGACGCCTTCGCCACCACCGTCGCGCATGACCTGCGCACCCCCCTTTCCCTCATCGAGGGCTACGCGCAGCTTCTGAGGGCGGGCGACGTCAGCGAGGAGGAGAGGGAAATATACCTCGACAACATCATCGCCGCCGCCAGGCGCATGGATGACCTCACGGCCTCCCTGCTGGAGTACGCGCAGGCGGGGAAACCGGGGGGGGAGATAAAGGCCGTGGACCCGCGCATGGTGCTGGACGAGGTGCTGAGCGAGAGCTCGGAGGCCCTGAAAGAGAAAGGCGCTGAGGTGATGGTGGAGGAACGGCTCCCCGCGGTGATGGCGGATCCCCTGAAGATGCGCCAGGTCTTCTCCAACCTGGTGCAGAACGCGCTCAAATACGCGCCGGAAGGATCGCGGCTGCGTATCGAGATCGGCTCCATGCGGCAGGGCGAGAACGCCGTGATCTTCGTGCGCGACAACGGCGAGGGCATCGACCCCAGCCTGCACGAGGAGATCTTCCAGCCCTTCAAGCGCTCCGCCAAGGCGGGCTCGAGCGGGCTGGGCATCGGCCTCTCCACGGTGAAGAGGGCGGTCGAGGGTTGGGGAGGGAGGGTGTGGGTGGAATCCGAACTGGGCAGGGGAGCCACCTTCTATTTCACCGCCCCTCTGGCCGCGTCATGACCTGAGGTGGCGGAAACGCCCCGTGATATTGAAGCGGCGGTTCCCCGCAAGCTATAATACTCTCGCTTGCGGAGCCACATACGGAAGCTCTCCGAGCCCGCACCCCTAAGGCGAAGGCTATGGGGGCGGGCCGATAGGGTGCAGATGGAAACGCCTGCGCCTCCCGTGTTTGGAAAGGAGAGGGAGTTGGCGAAAGCCGTGTGCCCGTCCTCTCCGGACGGGCTTTTTTCGGGGCGCGAAAAGCCCGGGATCATCACCATATCCGGGGCTAACAAGGACATCGGCAAGAGTTCCCTGGCCGCGTACCTGGTCCGCCACTGCCGCGCCTGCGCGGGCATGAAGGTCTCCATCCACGCTCGGCGCCCGCCGGGCGAGGCGGTCGTCGAGGAGAAGGACCCGGCCTCCTCGCCCCCCACCGACACCTCGCGCCTGCTGGCGGCGGGCGCGCGCCCCGTGCTCTGGGTGCGCTCCACCCGGGAAGGGCTGGCGGCGGACCTGCGGGATGCCTTCTCTCGCCTGCATGCCCCGGTGGTGGTGGTGGAGGGAAACAGCGTCCTCGAGCAACTGGATCCCGACTACGAGGTGTTCATCATGGGGCCGACCTTCGAGGGGTTCAAGCAATCGGCAGATTAT
>JACVJG010000442.1 GCA_015711875.1 Candidatus Solincola jinzensis
GTTGTAAACCCTCTCCCCTTCCGTGATCTCGCGCAGGCGCTCCACCGCCTCGCGGCGCAGGCGCTTTATCCACCACCGCAGCAAAGCGAGGTCCACGATCAGGTCAACTGCCACGATGATTATTATCATCAGTGCAAGCACGGCATCTCCTTCCAGGCCAAAGGCCAACGTTCCAGGTCCTTTTGCTGCGACCCAAACCCTGATAACGATTGAGCCGCTATATGGATGTATCGAGACGGAGGCGCTAAATCTGAACGCGACAGGGCTGGTTTTCCGTGCCTCGGTCTCGCTTCTTACGCGCCCGACTCGACGGCCGAAAGGGTATGGTCCCCCTCCCTCAACCTTTTGCCTGCCTGAAAACGACTGCTATGCGCCAAGGATCGTAGCCCTACCACGTCCAGTCCATCCCAGATACCCGCTGGACATGAGCGTAACGCCGCGCGCACTGGGCGCGCGGCTCCTCTCCCGCTTACTTTGTCCACACGGGCATTTCCGAGCCGGCTTCCCTGTGCCTGGGGAGCACGCCTTCGAGGCGCCGGGCCATGCGCGGTGGCACTAGCGGGCTAAAGTCGCGCCCATGACCCAGCCGATTGACTTATGGTAGATACGCGCTCATACTGGGGCGGACGCGCAACGCCGGGCGCAGGCGGGAGGCGGGAGCCAGGCGCGGGCTTCGACCGTTTTTCCGCATGCGGGAAGCGCGGCCGACCGGCGAGCAAGGGGCCGAGACACGGAAAAGACGGGGTAAAGAGCTGAGCGACGCCAGGCGGATAGCGAAGAACATAATATTTATCGTGGGTGGGGGCACCTTCCGCGCCGTTCTCATGCCCCTTTTCACCATCCTCATCGCCAGGCAGTTGGGGACGGAGGGTTTCGGCGCCTTCTCCTTCGCCCTTTCCCTCGCCTCCATCCTGGTCATCGTGGGCGAGATGGGCCTGCCCAAGATGGTGGTGCGGGAGCTGGCGAACCACCAGGAGGAGGTAGGCAGGTACATAGGCGACCTCTCGCTGCTGCGCCTGCTGGCGGGGCTGGCGAGCGCCGGGCTCGTGGCGCTCATCCTGCTCTTCGCCCCCAAGAACCCCGACGGCCGCCTTCCTCTATTTCTCATCGGGCTCAGCCTGCTCGTCTTCACCGGCCTGCGGCGTTTCTTCGACGCCATCTTCCAGGCCTTCGAGGTGATGAAATACCAGGCGCTGGTGGACGTGGTGGACATCCTCCTAACCTTCGGGGTGGGAACGGCGTTGCTCTTCAACGGCTACGGCCTCATGGGGGTGGCCTTCGCCATGATGGTGGGGGCGACGGTCTCCATGGCCATGGACTTCATCATCCTCACCCGCAAGCTCGGGAAGCCGGTGTTCACCTTCGACATGGCTTTCTGGAAAAAGATGGTGGTAGGCGCCATACCCTTCGGCGTCATCGGGGTTCTCACCTTCCTCTTCGGCTATTCCAACACCGTGTTGCTGTCGCTGTTGAGGGGCAACGAGGAGGCGGGGCTGTTCAGCTCCGCTTACCGCGTGATCTGGATGCTGGCCATCATCCCCGCCACCTGCATGACCGCCGTGTTCCCCTTCCTCTCCAGGGTGGGGAAATCGCCGGGCGACAGGCATCACGCCGCCATCCGCCTGGTGGTGAAATACCTCGCCTGCCTGAGCCTGCCCTTTTCGGGGCTGCTGGTGATCTACGCCCCCCAGATGATCTCCGCCGTTTACGGCAGGGAATACGTGGGGGCCGCGCCGGCCCTGTGGGCCCTGGCGGCCATACCCCTTTTCAGCTTCGCCTATATACCCCTTATCGACCTCCTCAACTCGCAGTACAAGCAGCGCTTCAGCGTCATCGCCATCCTGCTCTGCGCCGCCCTCAACGCCGGGCTGTGCCTGGTCCTCGCCCCCGCCCTGGGCCTCATGGGGGCGGCGGTGAGCACGCTGGCGGCGGAGGCCTGCCTTTTCGCGTTCAGCGCCTTCTTCTCCTGGAAACACCTGGGCGTGAGCCCGAGCATCTTCCGCCTCTGGAAGCCGCTGTTGGCCTCGACCACCGCGGCCCTTTCCATGCTACCCCTGCGGCATATCCTGCCCCCGGTGGAGATGGTGGTGGCCTTTTTCCTCCTCTACGCGGCGGCCCTGCTGGCATTGCGCACCTTCGACCGCGAGGACCGGCGACTCTTCCGCAGCCTCGTCCCCTCCCGCTCACAGCCAGGAGGACGCTCGACATCGATAGGCGAGATAAAAGGGCGGGAAGGGTAAGGCCGCGCTAGAAAGCGCGTTTCCCACACGGGAGGAGTCGGAATCGATGGGAGCGGGGAAAGGGACGTGTACGTGAAGGCTATGTGGTCTTCCCTTTCTTATCCCCGCCTTTATCAGGGCTGGCGCTGATGGTCACCGGGAAGTACGAGTTTTCATGGTCCTCCTTTTCCCATTTCTTATCCCCGCCTTTACCCCCGTCTCCTCGTAGTTGAAGGCGGCGTTCTTTCAAGATCGCGCCGGGTCCACGTTCGAGGCCGTTGATCAGCTGAGAACCGCCGAGAACCATCTGTGTCGACCGCACCTGTCCCCGAACCACTTGGCGCGATCGACAAGGCTCCGCCCACTCTGCCAGGACCGCGGTTTAATGCCTTGACAACGGATGAGTTCGCTATATGTCCTATCCGGTCTCGGTGGCGGCAGGGCTTAATAAGCGCCGAACGAGGTTGTCGAATCTGTTATAATATCGCTACCTCTTGGTAACCATGGGAGGGTGAAAGTGGACCTGGGCTCGCGGAGAGCCCGGAGTAGAAGCGGAAAGCGAGGTAGATCAGACATGGCAGAGATCAGAGAAGCCGTCCTGGTAGACGGGGTGAGGACTCCCAACTTCAGGGCCCATGCCGAGAAGGGATGGGCCAGGCACCTGCGCCCGGATGAGTTGCTCACCTACGTCTACAAGGCGCTCTTCGAGCGCAACCCCCAGGTGAAGCCGGAGGACGTGGACGCGGTGTTCTGCGGAACCGCCAACCAGACCGGCATGCAGAACGACATCGCCCGCTTGGGCTGGCTGGCCTCGGGCATGCCGGAGAGCGTTCCCACCAACGGCGTGAACCAGCAGTGTCCC
>JACVJG010000443.1 GCA_015711875.1 Candidatus Solincola jinzensis
GGTGAAATACATGGGGCGCTCTGCCACCACCGGCAGGTCGGAGGATAGCCTCGCGGAGACGTCCCGGTCCGAGCCGACGAGATCGCGCACGTTCAAGGTGATACGGCTGCGCGGCCCCGCGACGTGATCGGCCTCGATGTTCTGCCCTTGCGCGTCCATGAGGGAAAGCCTCAGCCTCGCCGGAGCGTGGTTTGGGTTGAGGACGCACAGGTACTGGTCGAAGCCCTGGCGGGTGGTGCCCTCGGCGAAAAGGGCGGTGGGGGAGGGCTGGATGACGCCGGCGCAGATATGGCCGCCGCGCAGGCGGCCCTGGTAAGAGAAGTACATGGCCCGCTCCGCCGCCAGGGGCGCCGAGGAGGACACCTCGCAGGAGACGTCCGTTTCCGGTCCCACCACGTCGTTGACGTAGACGGTCTGGCGGCGCCGCGCCGGCACGCTCACTTCCACCCGCCGCATTTCCCCGCCCCCGGACATGAAGGAAAGGGTGGCGATGGCGTCCTCCTCCCCGGGATTGAGCAGGCACATCCACTCCTCGAAACCCTTGCGGGTGGTGCCCTCGGCGAAATACCATTTATTGGAAGGTTGCGTCAGGCCCAAAGCGTCGTGCCCGCCGTCGCGCCCGCCGCGGTAATCGAAATAGACCGGCCGCTCCGCCACCACCGGCTTGCCCGCCCTCACCCGCAGCGAGACGTCGCGTTCCGGCGGTACGGCGTCATTGACGCGCAGGGTAAAGCGGCTGCGAGGACCCAGGGTGAAGGAATCTGACAGATTGCTGCCCTGGCCGACACCAAGGAGGTAATCCACCTCAACCTTTACGGGCTCGCTTTGAGGGTTGGATATGCACAGCCAGGTGTCGAAACCGGCCCGCGTGGTTCCCTCCGCGAAGAGCCATTGCAAAGAGGGTTCCGACACCCCGTGCTCGCAATGCCCGCCCGCCCAGCCCCCGGGGCCGTAGCGGAAGTACATGGCGCGCTCCGCCGCCACTGGCCGGCTCGCCTCCAGGAGCACCGAGACGTCCATGTCCGGCCCCGCCGTGCGGTTGACGTTAAGGGTGAAGCGGCTGTGAGGACCCAGGGAGGCATGGAAGGGCTCCGCCTCTCCCTCCGGCAGCAGAAAGCGGAAAGTGAGGTCGCTGGATGAGTCCCCGGGGTTGAGCACGCAGATCCATTCCTCGAAACCCATGCGGGTGGTCCCCTCGGCGAAGAACCAGGTCCTGGAGGCCTCTTCCAGGGCGGTTCCGGCGTGCCCGCCGCTCCAATCCGCGGAGGCGATGGGAGTCAAGGGAAAACAGGCGAGCAGCGTCAGCAGCAGTAATACGATGGCGACCCTCAAGGCGCGATCTCTCATCTGCTATGCCCTTCCACCCGGCGGCCGCGGCCTCTTGCGCGTTAGAGCGGGAAACCGGCATCCGCTGGGGATATTCTAGGCCGACCGGAAGGAGAGCGCCAGCTCCGCCACCCGCGCGCGCAGCTCGCGGCCTGGCCGGCCGGCGTGGACCTCGGCGATGAGCCCCGCCGCCGCCTCCATCTCGCCCGGCCCCATGCCGAGGTGGGTGGCCTCGGCGGTCCCGAGCCTTCCCCAGCGATCGATGAAGGCCCCGGCCTCCTCGAGGTCGCGGCATAGTTTCTCAGCCTGAGGCGGCTCCAGGTCCAGCAGCACCTGGTGAGAGGAGGTGTAGCCGCGCTCGCGGAAGCGGACCGGCACCCCCAGGCGATCCAGGGCTCCCGCCAGAGCGCGGGCGTTCTCCACCATCCGCGAACCATAGGTAATATCTTCCATTATCTCCTCCAGGGCCAGGCCCAGGGCGGCGATGCGGTTGAGGTGGGGGTTGTCCACCAGGGCGATGCCCGCTTCCAGGTCCAGCTCCAGCATCCCGCGCAGGGCGTCCGCGAGGCGCGGGTCATCGGTGAGCGCGAGGCCCCCCTGGGGCCCGAAGAAGGTCTTGTGGGTGCTGCCTATGAGCGCGTCAGCCCCCTCCCTCAAGGGGTCCTGGAACTCGCCGCAGGCGATGAGGCCGAGGACGTGGGAGCCGTCGTAGACCAGGAGGCATTCGCGCCCGGATTCCTCAAGGCCCTTTCTTATCTCCGCGACAGGGTGGGGGAAGGGGATGAAGGAGGCGCCGAGGAAGGCGAGCCTCACTCCCTCGCGCGCCATGATCTCCACGGCCGCCTGCGCGTCTATCTCCAGGCTGCGCGGGTCGGCGGGGATGGCGACGCGACGGCGGTGGAACTTCTCCAGGCCGAAGGGGTAGCCGCCGGCGTCGAAGGGGAGCATGGCCACGGCGTCGCCGGGCGCGGTGAAGGCCGACAGGCAGGCCAGCACGCACAGGTTGCCGGAGAGGGAGGAGACCAGCGCGTGGCCCGCGCCGAACAGCTTGCGCGCGAGCCCCTCTACGGCCGCGGCGATCTCGCGCGCATGGCGGGAGCCCCCGTAACCCGCATCGAGGTACCTGCCGGCGAGGTCGCTCGCCAGGGCGGCGCGCACCCGCGGCGAGAGATAGTTCTCCGAGGCCACGAGGTTGAGCCCGCCCGCCCGCAGTTCCTCGTGCTCTTTCAGCAGACGCTCGATCCTTGATCCTGGCATGGCTCACCCCCTTTGCTATTTCTAGAATTGCTGATTTACGTCCATAGAAGAATCTCTCGATCCTTGATTGCCGCACGTTCCCTGCTTGCAGTTTGATTGTAAAGCAAAGCGTAGCTCAGGGCATTATGAGTATCTGGTAAGTAACTGGCCTATCAACGCCAAACGGCGCGGCACCGTCCGAAGGCGAAATCAGCTGCAAGGCTAACCTGGCACGACTTGTCGAGCCGGGCAAACCACTTTCCGAGCGGGCCATGGATCCTCGGTTGCTTGCTGCTGGATCATGGAAAGGCAAAAAATGTAAGTGTTTTACGCGTAAGGACTGGCCCAACGGCCTGGCAAGCGAATGAGATTGCTCGGCCGAGCAGTAATTGGCCATGTGTAAGGCTCCGGGGAGAGCCTTCAGCAATTCATGATGAGGGAATGCGAGATCGTGGCGGCGGGTCTTATGCGCTGACCGATATCTCCAGGTCCCCGTCTTCCTTGAATGCCCAGGAAAAC
>JACVJG010000444.1 GCA_015711875.1 Candidatus Solincola jinzensis
GGCCATCGACGCCGGCGGGCGCCGGCTCGCGCGCCTTGTGGAAAGCCTTCTGGACACCTCCAGGATAGAACGTGGCCGCTTTCAGCTTGTGCTGGAAAACGTCGAGATGCTCCCACTCCTCCGCCAGGCGATAGAGGAGATGCGCGCTCCTGAGGGAAGGATAACCTTAAAACCGATTGGAGACCTTGGCTCATGCATATTGGACCGGGACCGTTTCCTCGAGGTTATCGCCATCCTGCTCGACAACGCCCTCAAGTTCTCGCCCCCAGGGAGCGTGGTGGAGATCGAGGCAGAGCACGCCGCACAGGGCGGATTCACCATCTCGATAATGGATCGAGGGGAGGGCATCCCCCCGGACGAGAGGGAAAGGGTGTTCAACCGTTTCCACCAGGTGGAAACGGCGCGTTTCCATTCCAAGCCGGGCATGGGTATGGGGCTTTTCATCGCGCGCGAGATCGTGGAGCGCCACGGCGGAAGTATCTGGTATGAGCTACGCCCGGGCGGGGGGTCTATATTCCGGTTCACCCTCCCCGGATGACCGTCTTTTTAACTCCTTCTCTGCCCTTTCTTCCGTCGGATGAAGTTTCTTCGCATCTTCGGTTCTATGTAAGCGCCTGGTGTTTACCGAGTGAGATCTACACGCTTTACTCATAAAAGAACCCCATAACCAGGAATACTTGTAGATTATCCTGGGCGGATTCGCCTAAAACACGTCATTACACCCTTCGCGGCTCGCTCCTGGCGGGAAGGCCTGCCCAGCATCTATTGCGACGGCCGCGCCGACCGGGTCGGAACGGGGGTCAAAGGTCAAAAAAAGTAAAAGATAGTGGGATGACGGTTTTTGCAACGCGAAATGCCCCTCTTTCGCCACAGTCACACTAGCCGCCAAATCTTTGAACGATAAGGACCCCGGGTTTTCCGGTCGCTGTACATCGGCCTTGAAGCTATCTCGTGTTACTCAGGACGCGGAGCCGTTGCCCAGCACGATGAGGGAATCCACCACCACCGGCCTGGAGCCCTGGATGATCACCGGGTTCATGTCGATCTCCTTTATGGCATCGAACTCCATGCCGATGTCGCCGACGGCGATGAGGATGTCGGCCAGGAGGTCGCGGTCGACCGCCTCCTTGCCACGGAAGGGCCCGAGGATGGCCTTGCTCTTTATCTCATCCATCATCTGCAGGGCGTCATACTTCTCGATGGGGGCAACGCGGAAAGAGGTGTCCTTGAGCACCTCGGTGAAGATGCCGCCCAGCCCGAACATCACGCAGGGCCCGAACTGGGGATCCCTCACCAGGCCCACCACCAGCTCGCGCTCCCCCTTGATCATCTCCTGTACCAGCACCCCGTCGTAGGAGTCCCCTCCGAGATTCTCGATGATGGTCTTATAAGCTTTCCTTACCTCGTCGGGGCTGTCCAGCCCCACCTGCACCAGGTTGCGTTCCGTCTTATGCGCTATCTCCGGCCCGCATGCCTTGAGCACCACGGGATAGCCCAGCTTTTCCGCCGCCGCTATTGCCTCGTCCTCCCCCAGGACCAGCTCTTCCCTGGTGACGGGGATATTGCGCTCCTTGAGGAAGAGCTTGGCCTGGTATTCCGATAGAGCCCTCTGGCCTTTCGCCAATGCCTCATCGATTATTCCCATGATATCCTCCATATCCAAGTGCTGCGCTTCCCGTTACGCCATGAAATATTATCCCAAAAGCCGCTGGTGTGGCAAACAAGCCCTGGAGCGGAAACCACTCTATCTCTATGGAAGGGCCACGGGATAGCCGGAGGTCACATGGCCCCCCGGGATAGTCCCCCCATACAGGAAATACATGGGGCGCTCCACCACCACCGCGCCGGGCTCCACCGGATCGGTATCCTTGAAGGCTTTGACGCGGAAGGAAACGTCATGCCCGTCCCCGAGGTCGGCGTTGACGTTGCGTGTGTAACGGGAACGGGGCGGGATGCTGAACTCAACCTCCCTGTACCCTCCCTCTTCCATGAGGTATTCCACGATCACCCTCTGGGCCACGTCCAGGGGGTTGAGCACGCAGAGATAGGTCTCGATGCCTCGCCGCGTGGACCCCTCCGCCAGGTACCACTCCGGGGCGGCCGCGGAGACGGCGGTGTTGTCGTGGCCCCCCGACCAGGTATAGCGGTAATTGAAATACATGGGCCTCTCCACCACGATGTCGCGGTCGGAGGTTATGTGGAAGGAGAACTCGCCTTTGCCAGCGGCCTCGTTGACGTAAAGCGTGAAGCGGGAGTAACCCGAGATCTCCAGTCTCTGGGGAGGCAGGGCGGCCCCGTCCCCGCGGCGGTAGTTCACGGTAACGTGCGCCACCTCAAGATTTGGGTTCAGGAAACACAACCAGGTCTCGAAATTCCACTCGCAGTAGCCCTCTGCTAGGTACCATTCCCTTCCAGGATCGGTCACGCCCATGACGATGTCCCCGCCCCGCCAGCTTCCCTTGTAATGGAAGTACATGGGGCGCTCGGCGATGACGCCCTCCTCCGCCTCCACCTTCAGGCTCACGTCCTGGTGCGGGTCGTCCGGCCAAAGCTCCGCCACCTCGCGGTTGATGTCCAGGGTGAAGCGGTGCCGCGGCGCTATGCGGAAGGTTTTGGAGTCCACGAACCTGGGGGTGAAAAAGGTCACCTTTACCTGCTGCACCTTCTCCTGTGGGTTCTGGATGCATAGCCATTCCTCGAAGCCCGGCCTGGTGGTCCCCTCGGCGAAATACCAGGTGGCGTGGGGCTCGTTGACCCCCTTCGAGACGTGCCCCCCCTCCCAGGCGCCCTTGTACACGAAGTACATGGGACGCTCAGCCACCACCCCACTGTCGCTCTCCACCGCCACGGACACGTCGAGGCCGGGGTCGAGATACCCGTTGACGAAGACCGTGCCACGGGATACGGGCGGGATGCTATGCACAAATGGCCCAATGGGGCCGTCGTTGGTCATATAGGTGATGTACACCTCGGCGGCTTCCGTCCCCGGGTTCTGAAGGGATATGTACTCGAAGAACCCCTCGCGCGTGGGGCCCTCGGCGAAATACCACCGCGTG
>JACVJG010000445.1 GCA_015711875.1 Candidatus Solincola jinzensis
CGTGACCCTGCCGGGCGACGACCCTGTGCCCGCCGCCGGCCAGCCGTGGTATTACATACTGGACCAGGCGGAGGTCTCCCGCATATTCAGCAACATCGAGAAGTACTGCAGCAGCATGTCGCCGGAAGAGCAGCTGGCGCAGCAGGAGAAGATCGCCACCAATATCCCCGAGGCTGACGTGGACCGCTCGAAGGTGGATCTGGCGGTGCTCAACGGGGTGCGCTGGGAGGGAATGGCCTCGAAGGTGGCGGAGTTGCTCCGGGCAAAGGGGTATAAGGATATATCTGTCGGCAACACCGTAAACCCCTATGAGGACACAACCGTCTACTACTCCCCCGGGCATGAGGCGGAGGCGAAGATGGTAGCCCACGACCTCGATCCCAAGGCGGGTTACGTCATCGAGGAAGACCAAGACGTGGCCATAACCTATGATGCCGACGTCATCCTGGTCATCGGCAAGGACTACGTCAGTTCCTGAAGCTCTGATGTCCCCAGCATATGTGAAGATGCCGCCCGAGGATTCCTGCCGGCGCGCCAAGGCGGTAGCATAAAATGAGGCGGTCCGGGTATCTGTACGTAACGGGCGCCGTCGTCCTCTTCAGCACCATCGAAGTGGTATCCAAATATATCCAGTCTGGTGGCGAGGGCCGCGCTCCTGTCGGTTCTGTTCAGGTGGCCATGCTGCGCTTCCTGTTGGGGGCGGCGGCCATCTTCCTGCTCCTCCCCCTGCGAGGGCAACAGCACTTCGCCCTCTCCGCCCTGCGAGAAAGCGGGCTGCGAATCGCGGCCCTGGGGGCGGTGGGAGTCTTCCTGACCTTTTTCCTCCTTCATGAGGGTATAAGCAGGACAAGCGCCTCGGCGGCGGCGGTTATCTTCTCCATGAACCCGGTGTTCACGGCGCTGATAGCGGCCGCGGCGCTGCGGGAAAGGCTGGGTGCCGCGGGCTGGCTGGGGGTGCTGGTGGGGCTTCTGGGGGCGTTCGCGGCCGTCACCGATTTTCAGTTCACAGATATCTTCTCGCGGGGCGATTTCCTGGGCGGGATGATGGTCCTGGGCGCGGCGGCCACCTGGTCGGTGTATACCGTTTACGGCAAAAGGTTCTCGGAGCGCTATGGCAGCCTCGCAGTCTCCTTCCTCACCACGGCATGCGGCTCCCTGCTGCTGGCCGCTCTGATCACCATAAAGGGCGGGTGGGGAGAGATGGCCAGTTATGGCCCGCGTGACTGGTGGTGGCTTATCTACCTCGGCACGGTGACCGTGGGCCTGGGGTATTTCCTCTATTTCGAGGGCATGAGCAGGGTGGCGGCCTCGCGGGGCGCGAGCCTTTTCTACCTCAAGCCGGTGCTGGCCCTGCTCTTCGCCCATCTCTTCCTGGGAGAGGCGGTTTCTTCCCGCCTGCTCGCGGCTTCGCTGCTGGTCGCCTGCGGCATCCTGCTGGTCACCCTGCCCCGCGAGCGTTCCGGGTCCTCCGCGACCAGCGGTTCCAGGTAAAGGATTCCCGGGACTCCGCGTGTCTAAGCCGCGGTTTCCACGGAAGCATGGGTGATCAGCATGCTTGAAGGAAGCCGAAGCTGATCTACCGGATTGTCTGGTCGTCAGGGCGAACAGACGGGATGATTTACCGCTGGCCAACCAGGATCGTGGATCAAGGCTCGGGTTGACGTCGCGATGCCCGGCGCCTTGAAAGGTTCCCATGCTCGCATTAGAAAGTCACTCGTCATTGTCGAGGGCTCGCTGGGAGCAGGCGGGAAAAGGCACGGGGCAAGGGGACAGTGACGAACAGGCCCAAGCGGATGATTGCTGAAGGGCTTGCCGTGATCGGAAGGCGAGAACCCGCGCATGGCATCCTTACATTCCGCCCGTTTGCGGGATGCATATGATGCAATGCGAAAATCGCTCTCGCACGGGATAATCGCAGGGATGCTGGTATAATAATCGCCAAATGCAGGAAAGGGAGCGATCCCATCGCATAGAAAAGGGACCCTCATGAGAGAGGCGCATGAGCGTTTCGTCCGGGCGGCTTTTTCCATCTTTCTCGTCTCCCTTGCGGCGATGGCCGCGCTATCGTGTTCCCGGCCGGAACCCACTTTCCGCGTGGCGGTGATAGGGTTCGAGGAGGGCGGGCCTTGGGAGGCGCGAAACCGCGTCGCCGAGTACGGAGCGCGCAGGGTGGAGGGCGAGCTGGGCGCTTCGGTGGACTTCATCGTGCCGGAGGCGGGCGAGGATCTGGGATACCTTTTCGGAACCGGTGAGGATGCCTGCGACCTGGTCATCTCACTGGGCTTATCGTCTTCCAGGGCGGCTCTGGAAGCGCGCCCCCCGGATTGGGAGGGCACCCTGGTGGCGCTGGACTTCGAGAGCCCCCAAACCGTGACGGGCGGAGGCGAGGTGGCCCTGGTGCGCTACCGCGTGGAGGAGGGGGCGTACGCCTGCGGCTACCTGGCGGCCTGGCTTAGCGCGCGCAACGACCACCCCCTCACCAACTCCATGCCCCTGGTGTCCTTCATCGGCGCACGTGATGACCCCATGCTGGCATATTATACCAGCGGATTCGACCGGGGGGTTAAGGCGGGAGCGCCCAACGCAGGCAGCCTCGATTATTACCTCGAGCGCGAGAACGACATCAAAACGGCGAGGGCCCTGGCAGAGGAGGCGGTAAAGAAGGGCGCGGACATCATCTTCTGCTCCCCCGGATCCTTCAATGACGAAGTGCTGGAAGTGGCCTCCGAGAAAAAGGTTCTGGTGATACTCTCGGGATCCGACCGCGGGGAGGAGTCGCCGGACCACGTGCTGACATCCCTGGTGTTCCGGGACGACAACGCCATCTTCGAGGCGGTCAGGGCGGCCATGGACGGCGACCTCTCTCCCGGGAAGCTGGTATGGGGCGACGAACAGGGCACCTGGAGCCTCGCCCCCTACCGCGCCCATGACGGCTATATCGGCAGGGAAGTCAGGGAGGGCCTCCAGGAACAGATAATCAAGGCCCGCAGCATGGATTTCTCCTCCTGATGATCCATGTCGCAAAAATTGATTACCGGGGTATAGGGGTC
>JACVJG010000446.1 GCA_015711875.1 Candidatus Solincola jinzensis
GTGGTTGTCGCGCTGGTGTAGGCCGATGGATGGCTCGTCGAGGATGTAAAGGACCCCCACCAGTCCGCTTCCGATCTGGGTGGCAAGCCTTATACGCTGCGCCTCTCCACCCGCCAGGGTGGAGGCAGCGCGGTCCAGGGAGAGGTAATCCAGGCCCACGTCGATGAGGAACCCCAGGCGCGACAGTAGCTCCTTGAGGACACGGCGCGCGATGGCCTCCTCGGTGGCGCTCAATTGCAGTTCTGAGAGAAAACGCGAGCATTCGCGTATGGAAAGGCAGGAGAGCTGGTGAATGTTCAGGCCTCCCATCGTCACCGCGAGGCTCGTGGGCTTCAGCCTGGCCCCCTTGCAGGAGGGGCAGGGCCTGAGGTTCATGTACTGGGCTATCCTGGCGCGAGCATAGTCGGAATCCGTCTCCTCATAACGGCGCTCCAGCCATCTGATCACCCCCTCGTAATGGGTGAAGAAAGCGCGCGCGTATCCACGCCGGTTGCGGTAGCGCACGTACACCTTCTCATCGCCCGTGCCGTAAAGGATCTTCTGGCGTATATCCTCGGGGAGCTCCCCGAAGGGAGTGCGCGTGCTGAACTCGTACTTCTCAGCGAGGGCTTCCAGAAGACGGTAAGCGTAGGTGGAGGTGGCGGCGCTGGGCCATGCAGCGATGGCCCCTTCCTCGATGCTCAGGGTGGGGTCGGGGACCACCAGCTCCGGGTCTATTACCTGCAGGTACCCTAGTCCGCTGCATTCCGGGCATGCCCCGTAAGGGCTGTTGAAGGAGAACATGCGCGGCTCGAGCTCGGGCAGGTTGACGTCGCAATGCGGGCAGGAGAAATGCTCGCTGTACCAGCGGTCATCCTCCCCCTCGACCGCTACGACGACCATCCCGCCGCCCAGTTCCAGCGCCGTCTCAAGGGAATCCGCCAGCCTCCTCCTGAGGCCTTCCTTAAGCACCAGGCGGTCTACCAGCACCTCGATGTCGTGGCGGACGTATCTTTCCAGGCGGATGTCGTCTTCCAGGTCGACTATCCTGCCGTCCACGCGCGCCCTGGCGAAACCCTTGCCCCTGACCTCGGAAAGAAGCCGCGAATACTCTCCCTTGCGCCCGCGCACCAGGGGGGCGAGGATATAGAGGCGCGTTCCCGGCTCGTATGCCAGCACTTTCTCGATGATCTGCTGCGCGGTCTGCCGCTCGATGGGTCGACCGCAGGAAGGGCAGTGAGCCTTTCCGATACGCGCGTAGAGCAGGCGGAGGTAATCATGTATCTCGGTGATGGTCCCCACGGTGGAGCGGGGATTGCGCGTGGTGCTCTTCTGGTCGATGGATATAGCGGGCGAGAGCCCGTCGATGTGGTCCACGTCGGGCTTTTCCATCTGACCCAGGAACTGCCTGGCGTAGGCGGACAGGGATTCCACGTACCTTCGCTGCCCCTCGGCGTATATGGTGTCGAAGGCGAGGGAGGATTTGCCGCTGCCCGAAAGCCCGGTCATGACAATGAGTTTATCGCGGGGCAGCTTGAGGCTGACGTTCTTGAGGTTGTGTTCTCTAGCCCCGCTTATGGTTATCCATTGCATCTGCGCCATCACCCTTGCGTTCCCCGCCCTCGCAGGCGTTTTTTCAAATCCGCGATCTCGTCGCGCAGGCGGGCTGCGTATTCGAAGCGCAGGTCCTCGGCCGCCAGGCGCATCTCCTCTTCCAGACCGGCGATGAGCTGTTCCAGCTCAGGCTCGGGCATCTCCTCGCGTTCCCGCCTTCTTGCGCGGTGGGGCGCCTTCTCGTCCGGGAGCAGGACCATATCCATTATATCGCTCACACGCTTGCGCACCGTCTGAGGGTCTATGCCATGCTCGCGGTTGTAGGCCATCTGCAGGGACCGCCTGCGTTCCGTCTCCTCCAAAGCCCTGCGCATGGAGGCGGTGACCTCTGAGGCGTACATGATCACCTGGCCATGGACGTTGCGGGAGGCCCTACCGATGGTCTGGATGAGGGAACGCTCGTTGCGCAGAAACCCTTCTTTGTCCGCGTCCAGGATGGCCACCAGGGATACCTCCGGAAGATCAAGGCCCTCGCGCAGCAAGTTGATGCCCACCAGGACGTCGAACTCCCCCGTGCGTAGGTCGCGTATGATCTCCACGCGGTCCAGGGTGTCGACCTCGGAGTGTAGGTAGCGGACCCTGAGCCCCATCTCCAGAAGGTAATCGGTGAGGTTCTCCGCCATGCGCTTGGTCAGCGTGGTGACCAGGGTGCGTTCGTTGCGTTCCACGCGGCGGCGTATCTCCGCCATCAGGTCGTCTATCTGTCCCTGAGCCGGGCGCACTGATAGCTCGGGGTCCACCAGGCCGGTGGGGCGTATTATCTGCTCCACTACCCTTTCCGAAAGCCCCAACTCCCAATCGCCCGGGGTGGCGCTCACGCATATCACCTGGTTAACGCGGTCGAGAAACTCCTCGAACCTCAGGGGGCGGTTATCCAGGGCGGATGGAAGGCGGAAGCCGTATTCAACCAGGGTGCGCTTGCGCGACATATCGCCCTCATACATGCCCCGCAACTGCGGAACGGTGATGTGCGACTCGTCTATGAACACCAGGTAGTCGTGGGGGAAGAAATCCAGAAGGGTATAGGGGGGTTCGCCGGGCTTCCTCCCGTCAAGGTGCCGCGAATAATTCTCGATCCCCGAGCAGTAGCCCATCTCCCGCAGCATTTCCAGGTCGTAGGTGGTTCGCTGCAACAGTCTTTGCGCCTCCAGCAACTTTCCGGCTCTTTCCAGCTCCGCCACGCGCGCCTCAAGCTCCGCCTGTATGGATTCCACCGCCCTTTGCAGGTTCTCCTCGCTGGTGAGGTAATGGGTGGCGGGATAGACGGACAGGCTGTCCTCGCGGCCTATGACCTCTCCGGTTAGAGGGTCGATGACCGTCACGCGCTCCAGTTCGTCTCCGAAGAACTCGGCCCTTACCACCCGCTCCTCGTAACTGGGATATATCTCCAGTGTGTCCCCCTTGAGACGGAAACTTCCCCGCGTCAGCTCGTAATTGTTGCGCGTGTAGTG
>JACVJG010000447.1 GCA_015711875.1 Candidatus Solincola jinzensis
AAGCCTGGTAAGCCTGGGCGCCGGGCCCCGCAAGGACAGGCGGGGATCGCGCCCCATAGGGAGGGAGGCAAGATGGCGTATGAGACCCTGAGATTCGAGCTCGAGGATGCGATAGGGAAACTGACCCTCAACCGCCCGGAGCGGCTTAATGCCGTGAACGCGGTGATGCTGCAGGAGCTCAACTCCTTTTGGGGCGAGATGCAGGATAGCCGCGATTGCAGGGTCATCGTGATGACGGGGGAGGGGGAGCGGGGCTTCTGCTCCGGGCTCGACCTCAAGGAGGCCTCTGACCTGCAGGGCGGCTTCGCGGCGGAGGGCATAAGCGGGGATTCCATCCAGCGCGGCCAGTTGAGGTTCTCGGGCATAATAGAAAAGATGCGCTCATGCCCCCAGCCGATCATCGCCGCGGTGAACGGCGCGGCGATGGGAGCGGGGCTGAGCTTCGCCATGGCCGCCGACGTGCGCATCGCCTCACCCCAGGCGAAGTTCTGCGCCTCCTATATCAACATCGGCACGGGAGGGGCGGATATGGGATCCAGCTATGTCCTCTGGCGCATCGTGGGGTGGGGTATGGCGGCGGAGATGCTCCTCACCGGAAGGGTCATCGAATGCGAGGAGGCCCACCGCATCGGCCTGGTTAACCATGTCTACCCCCAGGAAGAACTGCTGGAAAAGGCCATGGAGATGGCGCGCAGGATGGCCGAGAAGCCCCCGCTGGCCCTGCGCATGACCAAGGATGCCATCAGCATCGGCCTCAACTCCGGCAGCCTGCGTGACACCCTGCGCCTGGAGGACCGCAACCAGGTGCTGCTCATCGAGAGCCTCTACATGGCGGGCATGATGCTCGCGGGCGCCCCCCCGGAGAGCCAGAAGAAGGACATCGGGAAAGGTTGATAGGCAAGGGCCGCTGGGACGGCTTTCGAGTCCGGGCGTCGCAAGGCCTTTACCCCACTCTTACGGACAAAGCGGGGCTTGAGACCTGAAACGCCTGGAGCTCGGCCGTTGGCGCTCGAAGAAGTGCTCTGGGCTGAAAAGCCTGCCATGTTTTCCACCGGCACCCTTCATCGGCTCGTCACTGTTACAACCCCCTGTCGGCGTGGGGAGGGATAGACCTCGCCGGAACGGGGAATACTATAGGCGCGGCTCCATAAAGGCAGGGAATGGTTTTTCGCGTATCAGGAGGGAGATCATGGCTAGGGGCGATTTCGACGCGGTGGTCATAGGCGCGGGGCTGGGAGGGCTCTCCGCGGCGGCCAACCTGGCGGCGGCGGGGCGCAGGGTGCTGGTGCTGGAGAGGCATTGCGTGCCCGGCGGCTACGCCTCCACCTTCCGCCGGGGGCGCTTCGAGTTCGAGATCAGCCTGCACGAGCTCTCGGGGCTGGGGCATAAGGGGCGCAGGGGGCCTCTCTGGCATTCCCTGGAGAGGATCGGGGTGGCCCAGAAAGTGGAGTTCCTGGACATACCGGATTTCTACCGCAGCGCCTATCCCGATATCGACCTGGTGATGCCCGCGGAACGTGAGGGCTACGACGAGGTGCTTTGCGAGAATTTCCCCCGGGAAGCGGAGGGGATAAGGAAGTTCACCTCCCTGATGTTCGCCATCCTGGAGGAGGTATCCAATTTCTCCCAGGAAGCCATGGCCGCGAACCCCTCCGCCTTCGCCAATCTCATGACTTACGCGGGCGCGAACCTCGCCGACGTCCTCGACGCGGAGGTGAAGGACGAGCGGGCGCGCGCGGTCATCGCGCAGCTGTGGGGGTACTACGGGCTCCCGCCTTCCAGGCTCTCCTTCCTCCTCTTCGCCATCGCCAACGCCACCTACCTCAAGTATGGCCCCGTTCATGTCAAGGGAAAGAGCCAGGCCCTCTCCCAGGCCTTCGTGGAGGCGATATCGGAGCGCGGCGGCGAGGTATGGCTGAACAACGGGGCCGCCCGCGTGCTCACCTCTGGCGGGAAGGTCACCGCGGTGGTGGCGGAAGACGGCACGGAGATCGCGACCTCCTACGTGGTGAGCAACGCCAACCCCATCTCCACCTGTCTGGACCTGGTGGGGCGCGAGAACATCCCCTCTTGGTACCTCAAGCGTCTGGGATGGGGGAGAATAGGGACCTCGCTTTTCACCGTGTTCCTGGGGCTGGACTGCCCGGTGCGCGACCTGGGCCTGCAGAACCACGAGATCATGTTCAACCTGGACTACGACTTCGAGTCTCATTACCGGGCGGCGCGGGACGCCGCGGTTTACGAGCCCAAGGGTCTTGCGGTGGCTCCCTACAACATCGTGGACCCCGAGTTCTCGCCTCCGGGAACGGGGGTGGTGACCCTCACCGCGGTGGGTTACGGCGACAGATGGCTGGAGCTCTCCCCGGAGCAGTACGTGGAGGCCAAGAACACCCTGGCCTCGCGCCTCATAGACCTGGCAGAGCGCGTGGCCCCCGGCCTCAGGGACCACATCGAGGTGGTGGAGGTGGCCACCCCCATCACCCACATGCGTTACACCGGCAACGTGGAGGGGGCGGTTTACGGCTACGAGAACTCGCCCGCTGAGGGGACGGTCCTACGCCTGCCCAACCGGGGGCCGCTGGAGGGACTTTATTTCGCCGGCGCCTGGGTGAGGGTGGGCGGCGGCTTCCAGCCCTGCATAGACTCCGGGCGCACGGCGGCGGAGAACGTCCTCGAGGACATGGAGAAGGAGGGCATGGGAGCGGAGGCCATCGAGGTTTTGAAGGGTTTCTGCGAGAGCCAGGCCGCTGAAGCCCCGGAGATCGACATGGAGCCCCACCTGGTGGACAAGCAGTCCGCCGCCTTGCACCCCCGCCGGCTCCGCCTGCGCGTGGCCGAGGTGATCGAAGAGACCTCCAGCGCCAGGACCCTGCGCCTGGTGCCGGTGGAAGGCGCCCTCCCGGTCTTCAGGGCGGGGCAGTACGTCAACCTCTTCGTGGAGGTGGACGGGGTAAGGACGTCGCGCCCCTACAGCATAAGCTCCGCGCCGGGGAAGCCGTATTACGACATCACCGTCCGCCGCAAAGAGGGCGGCTTCGTGT
>JACVJG010000448.1 GCA_015711875.1 Candidatus Solincola jinzensis
CTCACTCCCGTCGATTCGATGCCACCATCACCGACACATCACCGGGGAAGGCCGGGCATGACCCATACCAGCGCCACCACCGTCCTTTCTCCTCGCCCCGCATCCCTTATCTCGTATCTCATGGCTTTCTCCGCTTGCAACGGGTTCCACCCCTTCCACGGGCGATGAAAAGGCCGCCGGCGAGGGTGCACGGCGGCCAGATAGCCGTTCGTCCCGCACCGGGTACGGCGCCCGCGGCGCGATACCCTCGCCTGTGGTTACGGAGGCATCCGTCCTCGCCTACTCGCTCGCGCTTTCAGCGGGAAGCTCCGGGGCCATCTTCGGCCCGCTTCGCGCACCGGTTCTCAACCTCGGCCCGGCTCTCTGTAGCGCTACCCGCGGGCTTACTCCTCCCCTTCATCGCCTTTCGCGGTGGATATCGGTTGTCAATAATCCCCAGAGGGGATAGGCAACATGATAAGTCTCCTCATCAGGGGTGTCAAATCCTCGCTGTGTTGTCCTGGGGTCAGGCCCGGACTCAGGACCATGCTGTCCTGGGGTTTTGGGGTCAGGACCACATGGGGCCTTCAACGAGGCAAGAACCCAAGCTTCCCAGGCGCCAAATAAGGCCTGATTCCAGTGCCTGAGGCACCAAGCGAGGCCTGACCCCTATGCCTGGGCGCGGACGATGAGCACGGGGCATTTGGCATGGTGCACGACGCGGTTGCTCACAGAGCCGAGGAGGAATCCACCCAACACACCGCGGCCGTGGCTTCCCATCACGATCATCTCATATCCTCCCTCCTCGGCCTCCTGGAGGATCTCCGCCGCGGTGTTGCCGAAGCGTATCTTGGGCTTGACCTCCAGCCCAGCGGAGCGCAGGGGCTCGGCGCTCTCCGCCAGCATTTCCTCGGCGCGCTTATCCAGCTCCTGGCGCAGCTCCTCGGGCGGGGGCATGAGCACCTCGGGAGCGATGAGGCCGTCGGACCAGAAGGCTGAATATACCGGTTCCTCTACCACGGAAAGGAGGGTTATTTCGCAACGAGAGCCTTTGAAAAGCCGGATCGCGAAATCTATCGCCTTCCGCGCCGTGTCAGACCCGTCCGTGGGAAGCAGAACCTTTTCGATCATCGCCTCATCCTCCTGTCCCTCGCGGGTTCGCGAGAACCCATCTTATGCGCATGCCCCGCTTTCCGAGCGACCTCTATTCCATATATTGGCTTTACAGGTTCTTGAAACGCCATTCCGGTATAGCGTAAGCAAAAAGTTTTCCGCTTCCACGAAGCCGTGCCGCCGTCGATAGATCTTTACGGGATAATAATACGACATGGCAAGGAATTGCGCGCTGTCCATCCCTGCCGGGCTGGGGTTGAGATGGGATGGTGGGTTGGTGGCCGGCCTGCGGAAGCATGATCCAGGCCCCTGTGCCTGCTGGCGGGGATCGCCAGGGATGACGGGGTGGAGTTCAGGGCACCGGGGCAGCAGCAGAAAACACCACTTGGCAAACCGGGCATCTATGCTATAATGATCACGCGAGAGACTCTAGGTTGATGTTGGTACATCCCCGAGGAGCGGTTCTCGGGGATTTATTTTATGAAGGAGGTGGAAGAGTGAAGATATATGTGGGTAACCTCAGCTACTCCACGACGGAGGAGGGCATCAGGTCAGCCTTCAGCCAGTTCGGCACGGTGGATTCCGTGGACGTGATCGTTGACCGCAACACCGGCAGGTCGCGCGGTTTCGGCTTCGTCGAGATGAGCGATGACGCAGAGGCCAAGGCGGCCATCAGCGGCCTGAACGGCAAGGACCTGGACGGGCGCAGCCTCAACGTGAACGAGGCCAAGCCGAGGACGGAGCAGCCCAGGCGCAGCTACCGTTTCTAGGATCAAAGGGGTCCAACAGAGAGCTCGTGAATCGCCGGAAGCTGTAACCGCGAGATTGTGGGAACATCTTCCATAAGCGATAACGGCCTTAAGGGGCATCACGCGAAAGCGTAGGCCCCTTTTCATGTCTGCCGTGTAGGACAGCCTCATATGCGGCGACAGGGTTCCTCGTCCTTGCTGAAAACGGCAGGCCGCCCTGTGGCGATAGCCGCGGTCTTACGACATCCATTCCTTGATAACGGAAACGAGGATAGCGGTTTAGGGAACACGGCCTCATCGATTAGGCAACTCCTGGGAATCATGTTTGCCATTTTCTCCCAATATGTCCCACAAGCACCCATCTCAAAAGCTTGATCTGCTCCAGGCATTCCATTCCGCTTGAAGCGATGATCTATATGTTTCCTGAGCGGTCATTCCTTTTCGTGCGTTCCGCTGTCGTATTGCGGCGACTGTGGCCGTGGTGCGCGCCGCGTATGGACGGTACGTCGGTTATTTAGATATTCAGAAAGAGCGTATCATATAGCAATATATACAAAAGAGATGTTATAATATGTTTGTAAATCGACAGGAAGTCGATAAAGGAGGTAAGGATGAGCTGCGGCACCGAACACGCTACCATGGATTCCTGCTGCTCCGCTGGGACATGCTGCGAGCCGCAGGCGGGTCCCCGTCCCAATCCGCTGATCATGACCCTGCGCTTCGCCGCCTTCGCGGCCGGGGTGCTGGTGGCCTTGTGGGGAATGATAAAGGAGCGCAAGTTCAAGTACCTGGCGGTATGGCTGGGCGGCTGGGCCCTTTTCCTCACCTGGCCGCGCTACCTCATCTGCTCGCGCTGCGAGGGTTACGGCAACATGTGCTATTCCTACTACATCGGGAAGTACACCTCCATGGTCTTCCCCAGGGTGGAGGGCAAGGAGCCCGGGAACCTGGGCCTGGTTAAGGAGGTAGCCTCCTTGAGCACCATATTCTGGACGCCGGCGCTGGCCCTGCGCGGCAACCGCAAGCTGCTGGCTCGCTACCTGGCGATCATGAACGTGGTGCTCCTGGGGCAGTTCTTCCACGCCTGCCGTTACTGCGCCGCCAACTCCACCCAGGAGTGGAAAAACGTCTGCCCCGCCCACCGGACTTGGAAGAAGATCCTCAAGATATCCTGATGTGGGTATAAGACTGGCGGGTGT
>MU158565.1:0-1657 GCA_015711875.1 Candidatus Solincola jinzensis
TCTCGAGCGCCAGGCCCGAACCCTCGGGATCCCCATACGTTTCGGGAGCGCTACCTGGGATGCATACGAGCAGGCCTTCAAGGAAGAGATATCGGGACTGAAGGCCAGCGGCGTCGAGGCGGGGGTCTTCGGGGACATCGACCTGCAGGAGCACCGCGACTGGGTGGAGCGGGTCTGCGGGGAGACGGGCATCGTTCCCCTGCTCCCCCTGTGGGGAGGGGACCACGCCGGGCTGGCCCGAGATTTCGCGGAGCTCGGATTCCGCGCCGTGGTGGTCTCAGTGAAAAGGGAGCTGCTGGGGCCGGAGTGGCTGGGCAGGGATCTCGACCTGCAGGCCATAGAGGAACTAGAGGAGGCGGGCGTCGATCCCTCTGGAGAGGGCGGTGAGTTCCACACCTTCGTCTACGACGGCCCTCTGTTCGGCCACCCCGTGGAGTTCCGCACGGGGGAAACCGGGGAGGCAAACGGGTACCTGCGGCTGGAATTGCTTCCCGCCTGAGGGGAAGCCATCGGCGATGGCTTCCCCCGTTACTTTTTCAGGGGGATGAATCTCCTCTTTTCGACGGGGCCACCCGGCCACAGCAAGCGGTGGGTTCCACGCCTTCGTCTACGACGGCCCCCTTATACCATCTCGTTAGATAACCCGCGTGGGAGATGAAGGAGGTAGACGGATACCCGCGGATGGAGCTTCTTCACGCCTGAGCGGTCATCGCTCATGATCATGATCGTGAACGCGCCGGCAAACGGCTTCTTGCGGCATGCGCCGTAAGGACAACCCCGAAAGACAAGCGCACGGCAATGCCGTTCCCAAACGCGCGGGAACCGCCCGCGGCGCTGATCCCCGACCCCACGGCGCCGAGTCGGTCCGGTCGCCCCTGGCTTTCGTTTGCGCTAAGTGAAAAGCCGCTGTCTTGACGCGCGATGCTCGCAGTCGCGCCGGCGACTGAGCGTTTTCCGGCCGTGAAGACTGTAAGGCCTCTAATCTAGAAAATGGTTCCAGCGCTTCTATCCCGCGTGAAGGCGTTGATGCGCGGGGTCGGGTCGCCGATCAAAGGCCGGATAGCGTAGGCCAAAGACCGGTGCCAGAAAGCCAATGCGCTTATCGAGACGAGAGGGAATGGACGATTCTCTCGAGTCGGGGATCAATCGGGGTTGGGAGGCATGGCGCCCTCCCTTCGGGAAAGAAAGCAAATCCGAGGGAAGGGGCACCCCGTGCAAGATCGCCAGACCGGTAGCTAAGATACGGCCCTTGGGCTGACCGAAACAGGGACACGATATGGAAGCGATGCCCTTATACCATTCCTCGCATTATAAAGCTGCGCACCGTTTTACAGGTCCTCGAGGGCCTGGCGGCCGGCCTTGAGGAGACGTGCCAGCTCCACGGCGCGGGAAACGGTGGAGGCGGCGCTGGCCACGCCCAGCTCATCCCTGAGCGCCAGCAGCCTGTCATCGCCTTCCCTGCGCCCCAGGCCCTCCAGAGAAGAGAAGGCGGAGCCGCCCTGCAGCCCGAACTCGGGGGTGGCCACGACCATGTTGACGATGGGGTCTTCCTCGCCCTCGACGTGCTCGGGGACGGCGTAGGTCGCCGTGAAGACCCAGGTCTCATCCACGTCCAGCTCGTCGTCCTTGTCGGCGTCGCCCTCCACGTACTTCGGAT
>MU158565.1:1667-3023 GCA_015711875.1 Candidatus Solincola jinzensis
GCCTGCGCTCTCGTTGCCGTGCACATAAGGGCGCATGCGGTCGATGAAGGCGGCCATGTATCCGGAAAGGCGGCCGAAGTAGACGGGGGTCGCGAGGATGATGGCGTCCGCCGCCTCGACGCGGGGATAGAGCGCCGCCATGCCGTCATCTACCGCGCACCTCTTCCCTCCGGACTGTTGGCGCAGGCACCAGTTGCAGTGACGGCAATCCGCCACTTTGTGTTCAGCCAGGGAGACCAGCTCGCCGCTCACCCCCGGCGCCCCTTTCTGGCTGTCCAACGCCCTTTGCATCAGGGACTCGACGTTGCCGCCACGCACCGGGCTGCCGCAAACCACCACTATCCTTACCTCTGGAACCATCCTCCCTCCCATCCGGCGTCGATCAATACCCTTTTATGGAGAGACCCGCCTCGCCTTTCAACGAGCTTTATGATACTACTTCCCTCAAGTCGAGAAGGGCAGGCCATTGAACGGGATTAAAGCTTTAAACCCTAACAGGTCCTTCGTAAATGATGCATTTAGTCGCGACGGCGAAAAATGCAAGTTTTCCATGCCTTGCCGAATATCCCCCTTGTCGAGCAATACGGGGCTGCCATCATCCCGCTCATCTCTCTGGCTCCCCCCACGGAAGCGCGAGCAGGAATACGCAGTCGGTCTGGCACTGACCAGGAAAAGCCCTGGTTATCAAGGCGTTGGTAAGCCATCGCGTATCAAGCGGTATGTGTGATATCGACACCCTGTGATGAATAGTTATTTCCCTATAGAAAGAGTTTGGAACATCTGTCTGGTACTCGCGCTTTTCTGCATGCAAATGCGCGACGGGCGGCAAGCGCACTCACTTCTGATCGATTCCCTTAAATACCATCGCGACCGAGAGGCAAGGGGAGCTTTCAGCGACTGTCGATGCTCTTTCACGCGCCATTTCCAACGAAGGGCAGCACCCGCAGCCTCACGAACACCGTGGTCCCCTCCTCCGGCTTGCCTTTGATGGATAGGGTGCCGCCCAGGGCGGAAACGTAGCGCCGGCAGAGAAAGAGGCCGGTTATGCCGGACCTGCCGTTCCCGTTCGCGCCCCCGTTCACCTCGCCGCGCATGACCTCCTCCACCACCTCGTCAGGGATGCCCGGACCCTGGTCCTCGACCCTCAACAACACCTCGTCGCCCCAGCGCTCCGCGCCCAGGATAACGGGAGCGCCGGGTGGCGAATGCCTCACTGCGTTGTCCAGGAGGTGGTCAAGCACCTCGCGCAGGAGCCTGCGGTCGGAGTGCAGGCGTGGCAGATCCTCCTCCAGCTCCAGGAAGATCTCTCCGCGCGGGATCCTCCTGGCATAATGCTCCTTCAGCTCCCAGAGCATC
>JACVJG010000451.1 GCA_015711875.1 Candidatus Solincola jinzensis
CATGGCGTCGGTGGTCTGCGGGTTCACGCGCCTGGGGTCCTCGGGGTCCAGGGTCGAGCCGTCGGCGGGACGGAAACGCAGAAAACGTATTTGATCGCACACGTCTGGGGCGCCCCACTCCTCTGGCAGGGGAGCGTTTATGACCTGGTCCTCCATCACCACCATCGCGTCAACATCCTCCTGCGTCCAGGCCCGCGGCACCCCGGGATGCGCTCCCTCCGGAACCGGCCCTCCCGGCTGATAACAACCCGCCAGCGGGATAAGCGCCAGCAGCGAGGCCAGGCATACGGCGGTGGTCACAAAGGCGGCAGGCTTTACATGGCGCAAGCGCATCGCAATCCCCCCATTCGCGGTCGTCTATCCCCCATGACCAGGGAAGCTCCAGGCGGAAACCGCTCTCATGCGTGCATGGCCTCACGCCGTACGCTTCCCCTCGCGATGTATGGCAATAATATAATCCGATATGGTTCTTCGGTCAAAAACGCCCGCTGTGCTGATCGCGATAACCTGCGATTGTCTGCCTGTGCTGCCTGTGATCAGGCGGAGGACCGCCCCGCGCCAATCCGCCGCCACGGCCGAAAGACTCCGCGGGACAACAGCGGGCCATGGCCGACTCGCGAAAACCTTCCTGGCCAAGCGGGTTGCGCTGCCCGCTATTGTAGAGAAATGCCCCTCTGCCGTTTTCGCGTGAGTCCGAGAAGGCGATCCGGCGCGGTTGCGGGCATGCCAGCTCCACACGGCGTCTGCCTCGTCAAGGCGATACGGCGCCTCCTTTTGCTTGTGGGGCAGCGTCCAGGGCGGCGAGGATATCCTCGTCGGGCGGGTATTCCGTCTGGATGCTGGCGATGAAGATGTACTTGATGGTCCCCTCGCCGTCGAGGACGAAAACGGCGGGTCGAGCGATGTGGATGGACTCGAAGTTGACCCTCACGTAGACCCCGTAATCCTTGACCACCTTGCGGCCCGCGTCGGATAGCACCGGGAAGGGGTAAGGGCGCTTTTCCAGATAGTTCCTGATGCGCTCCAGCTTCTCGGGGAGGACCACCACCGCGCTCGCGCCGCGTCCCTGTATTTCCGCATAGAGTTCCTGTATATGACCCATATACTCCCGGCAGTGCGGTCACCAGGTGCCCCTGCCGAAATAGAGCATGAGGGGGCGTCCCAGCAGGCTGGAAAGGCTTACCTCCTCGCCGGTAGCGGCATCAGGGAGCTTGAACTCAGGGGCCCTGTCGCCCACCTTAAGCACCTTGCTCTCTCTCGCCATCGCTTACCTCCGGTCTCCATGTGGCCTTGCAGGCCGCTGCGGCAACATCCTTCGACACCATTATTCCCCGCCGCTGCGCTTGTAACCGCCGCCTGGAGTGACCGAATGGCGGGTTCCGCACCTGGGTTTTCCCGCTATAGAGGGCGGTAGGAGCGAGCTTGGAAAAGGGGCGGGGACGACCGCTTGTAGGCCGTGCGCAAAAGCGATGATGGCACAAGGTCAGTTTAGAGGCTTCCGCGGATGTCCCTCGGCGCGTGTCCAGAGGGCAAGGAAGCCCCGGTGTCCATCCCCTCGGGCGCATGAGCCTGGGGACAGAGCGGTCGCCGTTTCCAGCGGTCCCTTCAGCGCGCGGCCCAGGCGGCGAAGAAATCCCGCATAACCCGCTCGTACCAGGCTTTGTCCACGGCCATAAACGCGCAGTGGCCGCCTCGCGGGAGGATCCACACCCGGAAGTGTGGGTTATCCGCCGCCGCGTCCCGGTTCATCTCCGCCTCCTTTACCGGCACGATAGGGTCGTCCTGGGCGTGGATGTGCACGGTGGGGATACGGATGCCGGCGACGTAGCTGCCCGGCGAGGCTTTGCGGTAAGCTTCATCCTCCTCCACGCGGTAATAGTCACGACAGGCTGCCGAGAACATGGAGGTGAAATCCCTGATATCCTCGTAACCCCTCCAACCGGATAGTTTGAGGACCAGGCAGGCCTTGAACAGGGGATAGGCGATGAAGAACGGCTCCCAAGGCTTGGGAGTGCGGGAGATGAACTCTATCATGCCGCGGGTGTCGGAGGTGCCGTTCCACGCCAGCACCCCGCCGGTGATGTGTTCGCCGCCGTCCAGGCCCGCGGCGATCATGGAGGCCGCCGCCCCCATGCTGTAGCCGGAGACCCCCACCGTGGTCACCTGCGCGAACCTCCCCAGGAAACGGGCCGCCGCCACCACGTCCTCGCCCTCCTTCCAGCCGCCGGTGACCATGGAGTCGCTGAGGTAGCGGCTTTCTCCGAATCCGCGCGTGTCCAGCGCGAGCACGTTGTATCCCCATTCCCGGTGCGCCTTCACCGCCACGCTTCTTATGTAGTTGTGGTTTTTGCTCCCGAACACCCCGTGGCAGAACACCAGCCCCGGCCTCGCCTTGCCATCCTGGTGCAAGGCCAGCTTTCCCGCCAGCGGCGTGCCGTCCAGGGAGGGAAAGGTCACGGAGCGGAAGAAGCGGGGATAAGGATAAAGCCGGCAGGCGGTGGCCCGCCTGGTGTCGAGGAGCATGGGCAGGGCGTCGGCGGCGAAGCCCACGCAGGTGCTAAGGCGGCCCCCGAGGGGTTTGGGTTTAAAGGGTATGTTTTCCAGATCCCGCATAACCTCTGCCAGCGTTCTTCGACCCCCGTGACTTAGCATCTTATACCTCCCGTGGCCATAACAAGTTCCATTATCGTCTGCACCGTGCCTTCGCGCCGCCGCCTTGTTTGCATCCCGCAAGGATTCTACCACCGTGGAGCGCTAGAACGTAGACGTCGGTGTTCGCGGGCGAGAAAGGGATATGCACAGGCGTCAGCGCGCTCGCCGTTCGCCGCGAGCCGCATCTTCGCCGATGAGCTGGGGCAAAGGGAGAGTGCCATGTTCCGTTATTTTAATTCTTTCGCGGGCAGGTCTCAGAAGAAAAAAGAGGAGAGACCACTCAATTATTCCTGAGTGAAAGCTGACCATCAGGAGAAAGGAGCGATCTCTCGCATGTCCGATCCGTCTCAGCTTATCTCGAG
>JACVJG010000452.1 GCA_015711875.1 Candidatus Solincola jinzensis
GTGGGAGAGCCGCCGGGATGGGAGAGGGTGATGACCGTGGCCGTGCCCATCGTGCTGAAAGGCGAGGTGGTGGGGATACTGGCGGGCGACCTCACTCCCGAGGGGCTGAGCGGCATCATGGGCTCCCTGCGGGTGGGGATATCGGGCGAGGCTTACCTGGTGAACTCCGGCCGGCAGCTCATCACCCTCCCGCCCCGGGCAGGGGAGGACTCAGGCCTGGAGATACTCGGCGAGGCGCTTGACACCGAGGGAGTGCGCAGGGCGGCGGCGGGGGAGAGCGGGGTGTCCGAATACCTCAACTATGAGGGGCGCAGGGTGGTCGGGCACTATACCTGGCTGGAGGACCTGGAATGGGGCCTGGTGGTGGAGGAGGACGCGGCCCAGGCTTTTTCCCGCCTGGGCTCCCTGCGTGCGAGCGTGGCGATCATCGTGGTGGGGATAGCCGTTATCGCTCTGGCGGCCTCCGTTTTTCTCTCGCGAAGGGTCACCAGGCCGCTGGTAAGACTCAAGCTGGGTGCCGAGAGAATGGCCCTGGGAGATCTTGAACAGCGCATCGAACCAGAGGGAGCGGAAGAATTCAAGGCCCTGGCCAGGAGCTTTAACCGCATGGCCGAGGCGGTGAGGAGCTCCCACGAGCTGATGGAGAGCAAGGTGCGCGAGAGCACCGGCGAGCTGCGTGCCCTGAGCGAGGTGATAAGCTCCCTGCGACGTACCTCCAGCCCCGATGAGATACTGCAGAAGGCTCTTAAGTCATTGCTGGGCTTCACCTCCTACGAAGAGGGTTGGTGCTACCTGGCGGGCGAGGAGGGATGGAGGCTGCTCTACCGCCGCGGTGACGCCGGGAAAACGGACATCTTGCCGGACATCATAATGCCGGATAGGGGATTGCTGGGAAAGATCGCCGTGCGCAGGGACGCCGTTTTCTGGGATGCTGCGGAGGAGGCGGGGGATGAGGGGCTCAGCCGCGTGGCCCCCGGGGGCTCCTTGGCGGTGGTGCCCCTGTGTTCTCCCGCGCGCGTCCTGGGCCTTGTATGCCTGGCCAGCGGGCGGCGGGTGTCGCTGCCCGAGGAGGCGCGGGAAACCGTGCGGGCTATGGCGGACGAGGTGGGCATAGCCCTGGAGAACGCCCTCCTTTACCTGGAACTGCAGGCCCACGTGGCGGAGCTGGAAAAGGCCAACCTAGAGCTTCGCAGCCTGGACGAGATGAAGTCCAATTTCATCTCCACCGTGACCCACGAGCTGAAGCAGCCTCTGGCCCTCATCGGCGGCTACGCGCAGACCATCTACCGCTATTACGACAGCCTGACCTACGAGGAGGAGATGCAATGCCTGCGGGTGATCATGGAGCGCACTCGCTTCCTGACCTCCCTGGTGGAGGACCTGCTGGACATCTCCATGTTGGAGACGGGCAGGCTCTCCTTGCAGGTGGAGGAGGTGGACCTGGAGGCCCTCGCGCGCAAGGCGGTGGAGGAGTGCGTTACCGCGGTGAGCGGGCAGCCGGCGGAAGTGCGTTTCGAGGAGGGATTCCCCACGGTGAGGGCCGACGCGAAGAGGATGCAGCAGGTCCTCGGCAACCTCCTATCCAACGCGGTGAAGTTCACGGGTGGAAAAGGGCTTGTGGCGGTAAGAGGAACGGCGCTCGAGGGCATGGTCCGCGTCAGGGTGGAGGACGAGGGGGAGGGGATCGAGCCGGAGCATCTGGAGCGCATTTTCGAACGCTTCTACCAGGCGGAAACCGGCCCCAGCAGGCCCTACGCGGGAGTGGGGCTGGGACTTTTCATCTGCCGCCAGCTCATCGAGGCCCACGGGGGGAGGATCTGGGCTGAGAACAGGCCGGAGGGAGGAGCCGCCTTCGTCTTCGAGCTCCCGGCGGGCCCTGGCAAGGGGGAATAGGGTGCGGCTAGGCTGCCCGCGCGGCTTGGGAAGCCAGGGCGCGCTCGGCGGCGCCAGCTTCGCCTCCCTGGCGAGGCATCTCGCGGCCTTCCTGCATGCGGCGTAGAATAACCTCATTACCGGACCGGCGATGGAGGTGAAAAGCATGATCGACGAGGATGCGGCGCGCCGCGTTCTGGCAGCGGCCCTTTCCCTGGGCGGGGATTTCGCCGAGCTCTTTATCGAGAGGAGGCACGGATCCAGCCTGCGCCTGGAGGAGGAGAAGGTCGAGGACAGCTCGTCCGGAAGCGAGACAGGAGCCGGCGTGCGCGTCATGCGCGGCGAGTCGGTGGCTTACGCCTACACCAACGACATCGGCGAGGCCTCGCTGTTGGAGACGGCGCGGGCGGCGGCCGCGGCGTCGCGGACAAAGGAGTCAGCGGTCGTGAGCCTGGAAAAACCCCTCGCGCGCCTGCCCGTGTTGCGGGAACATCCGGTGGAGCTGGATATAGACGAGTTCCCGCGCGAGAGGAAGATTGAGCTGCTGCGCCGCGCGGACCAGGCGGCGCGAGAGGCGGGGCCGCACGTGGCGCAGGTGGTGGTGTTGTTGGGGGACAGCAGACAGGAGGTGCTGGTCGCGAACTCCCTGGGCGAGATGGCGAGCGACCTACGGGTGCGTGTGCGCCTGGTGGTGCAGGTGGTGGCGGCCAAGGACGGGGAGATCCAGACGGGGCATGAGACCCCCGGCATGTTGGGCGGATACGAGCTTTTCCGTGACTTCCCGCCCGAGGAGGCGGGCAGGGCCGCGGCAGCGCAGGCCCTGACCATGCTGGAGGCGAGGCCCGCGCCCTCCGGGCCTATGGCGGTGGTCATCGCCAACGGCACCGGCGGGGTGCTTTTCCACGAGGCCTGCGGGCATAGCCTGGAGGCGGACGCCGTCTATAAGCGGGCGTCGGTCTTCGCGGGCAGGCTGGGGGAAAAAGTGGCCTCGCCCCTGGTGAACGCCTATGACGACGCGACTCTGACCAACCGCTGGGGGTCGTTCTGCTATGACGATGAGGGCACAAAGGCGGAGCGCACTCCCCTCATCGAGGAAGGAGTGCTGCGCAACTTCATCAATGACCGCAGGC
>MU158566.1:0-2158 GCA_015711875.1 Candidatus Solincola jinzensis
ACACATCCTGCGCATCAACCTCTACGCCGCCTTTCTGGCCTCGGAGCTCGGGTTGCCCGCGCGGGAGGTGGAGGTCATCGGATACTCCGCCCAGATGCACGACGTGGGAAAGATACACGTCCACCCCGATATCATCCGCAAGCCCGGTCCGCTGACCCCCGAGGAATGGGAGATCATGAAGACTCATTGCGAGGCGGGCGCCCACATCCTGGGAACCCATCCCAGGCTTGCGGTGGCGGCGGAGATCGCTCTCACCCATCACGAGAAGTACGACGGCTCCGGGTATCCCCGCGGCCTCAAAGGCGAGGAGATACCCCTCTCCGGGCGTATCGTGGCCGTCTGCGACGTGTACGACGCTTTACGCAGCCGGCGTTCCTACAAGGAGGGGTTGTCCCACGAGAGGGCGGTGGAGATCATCCTGGAGGGAGACGGCCGCAGCGTGCCGGAGCATTTCGACCCCCGCCTCCTCTCCATCTTCCGGTCCCGTCACCAGCGCTTCGCGGAGATCTTCGACAGCCTTGCGGACTGAGATGGCGGAGAACCGGCGAGGCATGCGCGCTCGTCACGAGGCGCGAAGCCGTTGCGGCTCTGGGATTAACAGGTTGCCGGCTCTTTTCCGTAAACAGAAACTCGCCTGGGGCATGGCCACGCCAGGGTGACTGAGAATTGGAATATAGCAAAGGCAGAGCGTGTATTATTCCAGCTCAATGCCGGAAATTACTGGTTTATTGCCGTCATTTTTCTTATTCTCGGTCAACCTGTCGCCTGGTGGGCAAGAATTCGTAACATGCCAGAAATATCAGAATAAACACCAGCAGCAAGCCGGGAAAGTATTTCTATGCCCTATCTGCAGGACTCCAGTTCCCGGCCAGCATGTCCCGCGCAGCCCTCGAGCCGGCGTCGCTAACGCCCAGGTCCCGCAGGATGCTCGAAAATGGTGGGGTTAAAACGCAGGCATCCTCCAGCAAGGGCCGGTTGAGGCCATGGACATCGGGCCTCGCAGTCATGTTCGGCTCCTGGCAGCGATCAAGACGCCACCCGGCCTGCTCGAGCCTCTCTGACCTCCGGGGTTTCTTGACAGGCATCTGGCGCAGCCATCGCTTTCGGTTCCCGGTCACAGAGGAGACAGCGACCATGGTCGCCCCGGCTCCTCCTTCTTTCGTGGCGTTATAATGGTCTGTGCCCGGCATCGCTGGCGCGTCCCGGCGAAGAGGCGCAAGCAAAGGAAGATCCGCCTCTAGTTCGCCAGTGGTTCGGGGCGGAAACGGAAAGGTGTGTGAAATTGGTGAAAACAAGGTTTGTGGTCAGCGACTTGCACCTGGGAGCGGGCGATTACCTGGACGACTTCGATCAGGACGAGGCCTTCATTTCCTTCCTGGCCACGGCGGCCAGGCGCCGCGGGGCTGAGCTGATCATCAACGGAGACTGGATAGATTTCGTGGCCGTAAACCTGCCAAAGCCCTCATACCGCCCTTTCTCCCGTATGGGATGCACGGAAGAGGAATCGCTATACAAGCTCGAGCGCGTGCTGGGGGCGCACGCCGCCTTCTTCGAGGCCCTGCGGCGCTTCATGGAGAAGGGGCACCGTGTGGTGGTGGTGCCTGGGAACCACGACGTGGACCTGTTCTGGCCCCGGGTGCGCGACCGCCTGCTGGAGGCCCTGGGGGGCCCGGACTCGCAGCACTTTCACTTCGAGTCCAGCGGGGTGTATCGCTTCGGTTCCGTGCACGTCGAGCACGGCAACCAGTACTACGCCGACAGCGTCTTCGAGCATTTCACCCATCCCTTCCTGCGCGACCCCAGGACGGGAGAACTGCGCCTGGAGAGGAGCTGGGGCAACTGCTTCTTAGAATATTTTTCCAACGGGATGATGAGCGAGCGCAATCCCTTTATCAACAACGTGCGTCCCATACCCAATATGGTCTTCATGGGCATCCAGGACGAGAGCTGGTGGTTCAAGCTGGCCTATGGCTACAAGCTCCTGCGCTTCATGTCGCGGGTGGGATTTCCTCCATTCCGGGAGAGCCGCGAGCTGTTGCGGCGCAAGAGCGAGGGACACCTGGACGCCTGGGGTTATTCGCGCAAGCGCTTCATGGACCTGCTGTACGGTCGCGGGAAGGTGGAGCTGCAGGGAGTCGAGGATGCCGCGGCGTTGAAG
>MU158566.1:2168-2993 GCA_015711875.1 Candidatus Solincola jinzensis
CCGCTGAGGAGGAGCACGAAGAGCCGGCGGAAGAGCAGGAGGGCCTGCTGCTGGATTCCCTGGCCACCCGCGAGGACGCCCTCTCGGTGGCGGCGCGTGATCTCCTCCTCTCCGACCAGGGCATAGACGTGGTGGTGTTCGGTCACGACCACCGCTACTATTCCAACGAGCTGCAGCCGGTGCTGGGGGGGAAAAAGGGTAAATACTACGTCAACACCGGCACCTGGATACCCATGCTCTTTCTCACGCGCACCAGGCGGCAACTGCGCTGGCGCGACCTCAGGGACGAGAGCCTCTACCAGCAGCTCCTCACCTACGCGGTGGTGCGGAAAGGACTCGGCGGATACACCGCCTCGCTGAGGCGCATAGACCGCGCGAGCCTTCCGGGCGCCGTCGCTGAGGAAAGGCCCACGGGTGAGGATTGACGCGGCTTTCTACGACTTGGAGCAGATCAGCTGGACGAATTTCCCCACCCCTTTGAGGTGGGGCTCCTGTCCCGCACGCTCTTCCAGCTCCAACATACCCTTGAAGCACTGGCCTTCCTCGAAAAGGGAGCAGTCGATGAACTCCGAGAAGATCAGCAGGCCGTAACGCCCTTCGATGTCGTATCCCAGCGGCTCCAGAAGGGCGATGAGCTCGGCGTCAGAGTAAAGGTGCCCGCGGCCGCTGTGCAGGGGCGTGGTGAACTCGTCGACGTCGAAGGCTTCCATCGCGCCCTTGACATCGCCCTCCTTGATCACCTTGCTCACCACCAGCCCATAGCGGTTGAGGAACACCAGCGAGAGGGTTCCCCTGGGGCGCAGAACACGGGTGATGACGTTGAAC
>JACVJG010000455.1 GCA_015711875.1 Candidatus Solincola jinzensis
GGCTATTCCCAGGTCGTTCCCATGGAGGACCTCAATCTCCATTTCACCGGGGACATTCATGCCGTGGGGGCGGCCAACAATCTGCTGGCGGCGATGATCGACACCAGCATTCTTCTGGGCAACCCCCTCAACATCGACCCCCTGACCATCTCCTGGCGCAGGGTGGTTGATATCAGCGACCGCGCCCTGCGCGACATCGTCATCGGGCTGGGTGGGCGCGAGAACGGCTATCCGCGCCAGACCGGATACGACATCACCGTGGCCTCCGAGGTCATGGCCATCCTCGCCCTGGCCACCAGCCTGAAGGATCTGAGGGAGCGCCTGGGCAGGATCGTGGTCGCTTATACCTATGACGGCAAGCCGGTGACCGCCGAGGATCTCAAGGCGGCCGGGGCCATGACCGTGCTCCTCAAGGAGGCCCTCAAGCCCAACCTGATACAGACCCTGGAGCACAACCCCTGCATCATGCACGCGGGCCCCTTCGCCAACATCGCCCACGGCAACAACTCCATCGTCGCCGATTACGTCGCCCTCAAGTGCGGCGACTACGTGGTGACGGAGTCCGGGTTCGGCGCCGATATGGGGGCGGAGAAGATGATGGATATCAAGTGCCGCTACTCCGGCCTCACCCCGGACTGCGTGGTCATCACCTCCACCATCCGCGCCCTCAAGATGCACGGCGGGGCCTTCGAGGCGCGCCCGGGCAAGCCCATCGACGAGGAGCTGGTGAAGAAGGAGAACATGCCGGCTCTGGAGAAGGGCACGGGCAACCTCATCAAGCAGATCGAGAACATGAAGCTCTTCGGCCTCCCCGTGGTGGTGACCATCAACAAGCGCACCACGGATATGGATAAGGAGATAGAGCTGGTCAAGAAGATGGCCGAGGAGGCCGGCGTGGTGGCCTGCGTGCCCATCGAGGTTTGGGCCAAGGGCGGCGAGGGCGGCAGGGAGGCCGCGGAGGCGGTAGTGGCCGCCTGCGATCAGCCCAAGGACTTCAAGTTCCTCTATCCCGACGACGCCTCCATCAAGGAGAAGATAGAGGCCATCGCCACCAAGATATACGGCGCCGACGGCGTGGACTACACTCCCCTCGCGGAGCAGAAGATAAAGCAGTTCACGGAGGCCGGTTACGACAAGCTCCCCATCTGCATGGCCAAGACCCACCTCTCCCTTTCACACGACCCCAACCTAAAGGGCGTCCCCAAGGGCTATCGCCTGCCGGTGGTGGACATCAGGCCCTCCATAGGCGCCGGTTTCCTCTATCCCCTCTGCGGCGCCATGAGGACCATGCCCGGCCTTCCCAGCCGGCCCGCGGCGGTGGACGTGGACATCGACGAGAACGGGAGGACCATGGGGTTGTTCTAAAGAGGCGACCCCTGAGAGAATGGCAAGATGGAACGATACCCCGGTCCGTTCGGACCGGGGTATCTTCAAGTGACATTCGATCCACAACGGAGGCCGGGAAGTGGCGGATGACAACTGCAGGGTGCTTTTTCTCCCCGATAACCGCTTCGTGACCGTCGCCAGGGGGGAGAACCTCCTGCGAGCGGCCATGGAGGCCGACGTGCACATCAACGCTTCCTGTGGCGGCTCGGGGTCCTGCGGAAAATGCCGGGTGGTCATCGAGGAAGGGGAGGTGGAGAGGGAGCCCAACCCCAAGCTCAGCGAGGCCGAGGCGCAAAAAGGATACGCCCTCGCCTGCCAGACCCGGGTGCTCTCCGATCTCAAGGTGACCATTCCCCTGGAGTCCCGCATAGGCGACAAGCGCATTTTCGAGCGAGCCGAGCCGGCCCCGGCCCATGGCCATCTCCTCTCTGCAGCGGACTGGGAGGAACGTCTTCCCGCCTGGGAGCTGGATCCGCCGACCCGCAAGTATCACCTCGTGCTGCCCCGACCCTCCCTGGACGATAACGCCAGCGACGCGGAGCGCATCAAGCGCGGGCTGGCGATGGAGGCGGGCCTGCGCGACGTGGTGATCGATTACCCGGTGCTGCAGCGCCTCCCCAACATGATCCGCCAGAGCGACTGGGATATCACGGTGACGGTGCTCGACTCCGGCGAGGAGTTGCGGGCGGTGCGCATCGAGCAGGGAGACACCACCGAGAGACAGTCGGCCATCGCCATCGACGTGGGGACCACCACCATCTCCGCCGAGCTCATCGACCTGCGCACGGGCGAGGTAACCGCGCGGGCTTCGGATTACAACGCCCAGGTGGCCTTCGGGGAGGACGTCATCACGCGCATCATCTACGCCATACGGGGGACGGGGCTGGCGAAGCTGCAGTCGGTGGTGGTGGGGACGATATGGAACCTCATCAAGAGCCTGGTGGAGCAGGCGGGCATCGAGTACTGCAACATCACCCACGTGGTGGTGGCCGGAAACACCACCATGACCCACCTTCTTCTGGGCCTGAACCCCAAATACATCCGCGAGGAGCCCTATATACCCTCCGCCACCTTCTTCCCCTGGATAAAGTGCAGCGATATCGGCTTGCGCATAGCCGCCGGCGTTTATCTCTACGCCATACCATGTGTGGCCTCATATGTGGGCGGGGACATCGTCGCCGGCATGCTGGCCTCGGGCATCTTCAACACCGACAAACTCACTCTGTACATCGATATCGGAACCAATGGGGAGATGGTGCTGGGCAACCGCGACTGGATGCTCTCGTGTTCGTGTTCGGCCGGACCCGCTTTCGAGGGCGGGGGGGTCAAGCACGGCATGCGCGCCACCAGCGGAGCCATCGAACAGGTGCGCATCGACAAGATAGGGTACGAACCCATGATCATCACCGTGGGCAACCGCAAGCCCATCGGCATCTGCGGCTCGGGGCTCATCGACGCCCTCTCGGAGATGTTCCTCACCGGGGTGATAAACGAGAAGGGGAAGATCAACACCGACCTCCCCACCCCGCGCGTGCGCAAACGCGAGGGCGGGGCCGAATACGTGCTGGTATGGGCGGAGGACTCGGCGACGCGGCGCGACATCGT
>JACVJG010000456.1 GCA_015711875.1 Candidatus Solincola jinzensis
GCGAGAGACAGGGGCAGTGCAAGCCCCACGGAATCGGCGACATCCCCCGCGGGAAGACCAAGACGCCTGACCACCAGGAGGCAGCATGGCACGGCCAGGGCCAGACCGCCATAATAGACCAGCCCCCTCATATTCAGGTCGACGAACTGCCCCCAATGACCGGAGAACTGCTCCAGGTGCCCTAAAACGTAGAACACCCGTGCTCCCAACACCCCGCTTATGGCCGCCACCGCCCCTAACATATACACCGCGGAGCCGTCACGGCCCCGCCTCACGAGCTCGTGACGCGCCACGAATATCCCCGCCAGGAAGGCGAGGAAGAGCATGACCCCGTAGGAATACACCGCATATGATCCGATATGAAAGAGCACCGGGCGCATGGCGGTCCTTCCCTGTATCCCGCTCGATCGCGCGACCCTTAAGATTCTAACAGGTTAGGTCCCGTTTTCCAGCGCCGGGGCGGGGTCTCGGGACCAGGAACAGGTGTTTGCGCACGCCGCGTTCACGCGCCGCCGCAAAGGAACCGAGGCGGCGTGGGTACGTGGGTGGGCGGTCACCGCCCCGCGGGCTTTTCAACGCTGCGGAATGCCGGCAAGCGCGGTCGTCGCCGGTCCGCGGCCAGCGCTCGGCCATGGCGGCATCGCGACTCGCGCACCCCACATAACGCTACTACCATACGCTCAGCCGCCCCCACGACAGGTCGTTTTGACATCGCCATGAGCGATCCCTCATAGCGCAAACCTGTCGATGACCTTCTTTCCAGATAGCACAGAAAACGCGGTAAGGATGCTCCGCCTCCGCGGCAGGAGCGCAGTTGCTCACCGCCTCAAGGCTCCTCCATGAGGAGAAACACCACCCCTGCGGAGTAATCCCCCGGGGCATCCTCCCATTCCAGAGAGAGCATGAGGTCCAGGTCCAGAACGCTCCCGCCCGGCTGGGGCGTGCGGTCGCGCGCCGGCGAGAACATCTCCGCGCCCACGAGATCGCAGGGCCTCCAGTCGCCCGCTCCGGAAAGGGACCACTGCAGGCGGGATATGGGGATCGAGGCCGGGGGCGTCTGGGTATGGTCCTCCAGGTCGGTGTTCGCCCTTACCAACATATTCCATCGCGTGGAGCTCAGCACCCGCAGCCGCACGGCGTAGGGCGGGCTGCCTCCCCCCACCACGTAAGGAGAGCCTTCGGGGCTCATGGCGCCGAAATCCACCGACCCCCCTCCCGGCGTGCCGTCCCGGTTATAGGTCTCGGTGAGGCTCAGGCTGAGGATATCGGCGGTGCGGAAGCTCCATGAATAGGGGGCCGACATGGGATTGCCCGCGAGATCGCTCACTCCTGTGGTGAGAGTGGCGGTATAGGTGTACCCGTAGAGGAGGTCTCCGGCGGGGTCGAAGGTGGCGGTCATGGTGCCCGCGTCATAGGTCACGCTCCCGGCCACCGGGGCGCCTTCCTCATCGACCAGGGTAAAGGTGGTGGGGTTGAGGGTAGAAGGGTCCATGCCGTTGGCCTCCAGGAAGCGCGCATGCACCACGGCTCCCACCGTCACGTTGACCTCCCCGTTGCCAGGCGAGGTCGAAGCCACCTGAGGTGGCGTCCAGTCCACGACGACGCGGTTCCCGGCCCCCGGCGTCTCCACGTTGTCCACCCCGTCCGCGGCGCGGCTTCTGATTACGTAAGCCCCCTCTCCGGGAACGGTCCAATCGAAGAACCAGGAGGAATAGTCCCCCGGGGATGCGGGAGAGACAGGCGCCCAGCTCGTGCCGCCGTCCAGGGAGACCTGTACCTGCGCCACCCCGCTCGCGTCCGGCGCCGGGTCTGAGGAGGTTCCCTGCACCCTTAGGGAGGTGGCGTTGGTATAGGCGCCGTCAAGGGGGAAGGTGACCGCGGACAGTGGCGGCGTGACATCGTATATGAAGCGGGCGCGTAACAGATCTATGTAGATGTCAGAACGCGTGCCGTCCCCGCCCCCGTTGACGGTATTGGTGTCGGCAAATCTCAGGCGAAAGGCGCCCGTGTCGCTCACGAAGGTCCTGGAGCGCACCCCGTCGTTCACCGCCACCTCACGCGTCCCATCCGATCCAATGGGAAGGCTGCCCAAAGAATACCAGGAGGTGTCCCACGCCCCTGACACGTAATTGTAAAACTGCACAAACCAGCTGTCGCCGGCGTTGGTCTGGTAACCCTCCAGCTCTACGACGATGTTTATCAGCTTGCTCCTGGGCGCCTCCGTATAGGCCTGCCAGGCGTTCCAGCTCATGTCGATGTACCTCACGCCCCCTGCCAGGGACTCTCTTATCCTCATACGCGTGTTGTCGGAGGTCTGCACGTTAACGTAGCTTCCCGATACGATAACCCCCCTGGTCATAACGGGGTTGGCGGTAGGCACTTTATAGGCGGAACCTGCCATCCCCGGGTCCGACAAGAAGGCGAGTGGGAGGAGGGCGAGGAAAACGAGCGCGGCTATCGTAGCCGGAAGCCCGTGGAACCTCCATCTCCTCCTGCCGATCATCACAGACCTCCCGCCCCTCCCCCGCCGGGTATACCCCTACCGCGACCGCGTAAGGTGAAGAAGACGGTCGACGCGGCAACCAGAGCGGCTCCCAACAGCGCTATCGCCACCGCCGCGGTGGGGAACCTGCCCCCGCTCTCTTCGGCGCCCTCAGGAGCGGAACGCACCTCCAGCTCCAGCAACACCGCCACCCCTCCCGTGAAACCAACGCCTTCCTCGCCCCCTCCCCTGGCGGGCTCGAAGCAGAGGGCGAAGCGATGGGAACCCTGGGGGGCGTCCCGCGGCACCCTCACCGTGAAGGGGCAACGCTCCCCCGCCCCCGGGAGAAGGCTTATCTCCTCCTTATGCGGGGTTATCCAGGAGCATTTCTCGTCCATGGAGAGGACGGTCTCGCCTCCTTCGTCATCGAGTAACGACGCCACCCTGGCGATGAGCGTGACCTCGCAGTCCCCCTGGTTGATGACCTCCGCCTCCACGCAGCTTTCCTC
>JACVJG010000457.1 GCA_015711875.1 Candidatus Solincola jinzensis
ATGCACCACCGCTTTTTCTTGACCCGCCATGCTCCCACCTTCGCCACCGAGGGGAACCGTTATCCCGCTTTAATGGTCTCCACCATTCTAGCAGCACCACGGTGGTTGTCGGAGGCTGGGCCTGGAACAGCAGAGCGGGGATGGCGCTACCGGTGTAATGCGGCGATCGGCTCCATGCCATTAGGACCCCTGCGGTTTGCCCCGCCGTGCCCGTTTAGGACAAAAAGCAAGAGGGACATCGACCGCCCCAGGCGATAATGCCTCCGGGGCTTGCGGCGCGGACCTCGTTTAGGGCGAGAAACAAGAGGGGTCCTCAGTCGCCCTGTCGCGACGCCGAGAACGCTTCGAGCATCCCGGTCAGCTCCTCCAGGTACGCACGCCCTCTAGAGGGCCATGATCCCCTCTCGAAATAGAGCACCATTTCCTGCAGGTTGTGGCGGTAACGCGCCTCCTTCCAAGCCCCGGCGCCAGGAGACCCTGCCCTCGCCTCTTTCCCGGCTTCCTTTGCTTTTATGGCGAGTGACACCAGTTCCCCGGCCCGCATGGCGGCCTCCGGCCCCAGGCGCAGCACCAGGTTTTCCCTCTCGCGCGCCACCTCGCGCACCCCTGCCGCCATGCACGCCAGGCGCAGGCGCGCCACCTCGAAGAGGTTCTCCACCTCAAGCGGAGGCGGACCGTAGCGGTCGCGCACTTCGCCGGCAAGGGAGTCGATCTCCTCCCGCGAACCGGCCTCGCCCAGGCGCCGGTATATCTCCACCCTGCGCGAGGCGCGCGAGACGTACTCCGGCGCAACGAAGGCGCGCAGGGGCAGGTCGATGGTCACCTCGGAGGCGCGCGGGCGCGCCCTGCCCCGCAGCTCATCCACGGCGTCCGCCAACATGCGGCAGTAAAGCTCGAAGCCCACCGCCTCCACGTGGCCGTGCTGCTCCGGCCCCAGCAGGTTGCCGGCCCCCCTGATCTCGAGATCCTTCATGGCCACCTTGAGGCCGGAGCCGAGCTCCGAGAAATCCCGTATGACCTTGAGTCGCTGCAGGGCCCCCTCGCTCATCGCCTTTCCCTCGCGGAAGAGGAAAAAGGCATACGCCTGGCGGTTGCCGCGCCCGATCCTTCCCCGCAGGTGGTAGAGCTGCGAGAGCCCAAGGTTCTCCGCTCCGTCCACGATGAGGGTGTTGACGTTGGGGATATCCAGTCCCGACTCCACGATGGTGGTGCAGACCAGCACGTCGGCGCGGCCGGACACGAAGTCTTCCATGACCGCCTCCAGGCGGTTTTCCCTCATCTGCCCGTGACCGACCAGCACGCGCGCCTCCGGCACCAGCTCGCGCACGCGACGGGCAGCTCGCTCGATGCTGCGCACGCGGTTATGCACGTAGAAGACCTGGCCGGAGCGGGCGAGCTCGGCGCGGATGGCCTCTCGCACCAGCTCCTCGTCATACGGCCCCACGGAGGTGATCACCGCGTGCCTCTCCGCTATGGGGGTATCGATGACGCTCATGTCCCGTATGCCCGAGAGGGACATCTGCAGGGTGCGGGGTATGGGAGTGGCGGTGAGGGTTAGCACGTCCACGCTGCGCCGCAGGGCCTTGAGGCGTTCCTTCTGCGCCACCCCGAAGCGGTGCTCCTCGTCCACTATCACCAGGCCGAGGTCGGCCATCTTCACGTCCTCCTGCAGCAGGCGGTGGGTGCCGATGACCACGTCCACCTCCCCCGAGGCCACCTTTTCCAGTATCTCCCTCTGCTCCGCCGGGCTGCGAAAGCGCGACAAGACCTCGAGCCGCACCGGGAAGGGAGCGAAGCGCTCCGAGAAAGTCCTCTCGTGCTGCTGGGCGAGCACGGTGGTCGGCACCAGGACCGCCACCTGCTTGCCGTCCATCACCGCCTTGAAGGCGGCGCGCACCGCCACCTCCGTCTTGCCGTACCCCACGTCCCCGTACACCAGGCGGTCCATGGGGACGGGTTTCTCCATGTCCCTCTTTACCTCCTCTATGGCCTTTTCCTGGTCGGGGGTCTCGGCGTAGGGGAAGGAGCTCTCCAGCTCCCTCTGCCAGGGATCGTCCGGGGAGAAGGCATGCCCCTCGCCCGCCATGCGGTCCGCGTACAGCTTGAGGAGGTCGAAGGCCATCTCCTTGACCGCGGAGCGGGCCCTGCGGGTGGTGCGCCTCCAGTGATGGCTGGAGAGGCGGTGGACCTCCGGCTTCTCCGCCCCCACGTAGCGGTGCACGAGGTCTATGCGGTCGGTGGGGACGTAGAGGCAGTCCCCACCCCCATAACGCAACAGGAGGTACTCACGCACCGCCCCGTCCACCTCGCGCCTCACCAGACCCCCGTAGACAGCGATGCCGTGGTTCACGTGCACCACGTAGTCCCCCTCCTCCAGGTCCCACCACCCTTCCACGGGACGGCCTCCGCCCGCCGCCGGCGCGACGGGGCGAACCCGTAGGCCTCCGAAGAGGTCCGCCTCGGTGTATACCGCCAGGCGGTCGCGCTCGAGCTTGAAGCCGCGTGGCCAGTCCTGGACGGCGAGGCATACCGTGCCTGGCCTGGGAACTCCTTCCAGGACCACCGGGAAACCCTCCTCCGCTAACAGCTCCCGCACGCGCTCCAGCCTTCCCCGCGTGGCGAAAAGGACCGCCGCCGCCCAACCCGAGGCCAGCTCCTCCCCGAGGTCGGAGGTGAATTCCCCCACCCTCCCCCGGTAATCGGGGACCCCGCGGGCGGTCACGGCCGCCGAAAAGTGAGCCGCGAAAGGGTCGAGTTCGACGAGCGGGAAGCCCCCTTTCTGCGCCGCGGCGGAAAGGGAAAAGTCCGCTTCCGCCGCGCGCAGCTTCTCCCGCACCGCCAGCGGCTGCGATATCACCAGCGCCCCTCCTCCGCCCAGCAGCTCCAGCGGCGTCTCCTCCTCCACTCCCTCGCGGGACGCGACCACGGGATAGACCTCGACCGCCTCGAGCGCGTCGC
>JACVJG010000458.1 GCA_015711875.1 Candidatus Solincola jinzensis
CGATAGCCGTCCCTTATTATTCGAACCCGATCCACCGACGCTTTAACGGGGCCGATGGCGAGCCGCGCGACCGTCGCCCCCCACTAACTTAGTGAACGGTGGCCTTTACCCCGCATACGATATTTGCTGGCATCGCGCAAGTCAATAAGACTTTACGGGCTTGACGTGAGGGCGAACGCCCCGCCCGCCTATGCCCTGAGGATACGTATCCAAGCCCGGAAAAGAAGAGGAGCGGTGGCGCGCCTGACAACCGCCCTATTGCCGTGAAGGTGACGGCCTCATGGGGTCGGTGGGCGTTCCGCGGGAACAGGAAGTAATATGGAAAGTGGCATTGACGGCGTTGGCGATATATGCCGTACGGCGCTTTCAGTCCGCGATGCGAGGCTCGGGGGTGAACCGCGCGCCCCGCAGGCTTTTCCAGCGAGCCGCTGGGGGAAAGGACCTTTCCAGGCGAGGCCGACCTCAAAGCCCGATTGCCTGCGCGGGACGAGGAACGAGACGGCATGGTGGGAATGAGAGGCTGATGATGAGCAGCGTGGTGGTGGCCATGAGCGGCGGGGTGGACTCCGCCGCCGCGGCGGTTTCCCTGCGGGAGGAGGGACACCGTGTCATCGGGGTGACCTTCCGGCTGTGGGAGGTCGAGTCCGCGACCGGGTTGGGTTCGCCCCGCTGTTCCCTGGCCGCGGTGGAGAGCGCCGCGGCCGTGGCAAGGCGCCTGGGTATAGAGCACCAGGTGATCGACCTGCGAGAGCGTTTCCACGCCCTGGTGGTGGAGCCCTTCGCGCGCGAGTATTTGAGAGGACGCACCCCCAACCCGTGCGTGGAGTGCAACCGCTGGGTGAAGTTCCCGGCCCTCATGGAGGTGGCGGACGAGCTGGGTACGGACCTCATCGCCACCGGCCACTACGCGCGCGCGTGCGTGGGGGAAGACGGAGAGGTCGCCCTCTATCGCGCGGCGGACCGCGCCAAGGACCAGTCCTACGCTCTCTATCGCCTGGGCAAGGAGACCCTCTCCCGCTGCGTGTTCCCCAACCAGGATATAGACAAGATGGAGGCGCGGCGCCGGGCGGAGGACGCCGGCGTGCGGTTCGCTCGCGGGGAGGAGAGCCAGGAGATATGCTTTCTATGCGGAGCGGGCTACCGGGAGTTCCTCTCCCGGCGTTATCCTGAGGCCCTGGCGCCGGGTCCCGTGCTGGATACATCTGGAAAGAAGCTGGGAGAGCATGAGGGGATCGCCTTTTTCACCGTCGGCCAGAGGCGCGGCCTGGGCGTCTCGGCGCCCCATCCCCTCTACGTGGTGAGGCTGGACGCGGCCAGGCGGGCGGTCATCCTGGGCGCAAGGGAGGAGGTGCCGGGAACCTGGCTGCGCGCCGAGGGATCTCACTGGATCAAGGGGGAGCCGCCCTCACGAGAAATGCACCTAGAGGCCATGGCGCGTTACAACAGCGACCCCGCGCCCTGCCGGGCGCGCGTGGACGGCGACAACCTCGAGCTCTTCTTTACGCGAAAGGTCTGGGCCCTCACCCCCGGCCAGCACGCCGTGCTCTACCGCGGCGTGGAAGTGCTGGGAGGCGGCGTGATCGCCGAGTCGCGCTGATGCTGCTACCGTGCGCTTACCGGCGTCAACACCTCAAAGGGAGGAGGGTTCATGCTGGATGTCCGCTGCCCTCACCTTTTGATCGACGTCACAAAAGGGCTGGAGCGGATAGGTCGCGCTTTCCTAGGCGCTAGCGGGATCAACGGTCATAAGCGGTTGTCGGGCATGGCTGGCTGTTCTCATGACCCATGATCTGTCAGGGCCCGCTCGTCTTTAGACGCATTACGGCATGCTGGCTGCCCCTGCCTTCCTTGAACAGGCATGTCGGCGCCTCCAAACCCACGGAGAAAAAGAGGAAGCGTGGAACAATTTTATGCCGTTCTTTTCTCATGGCTGTCGAGACGCGACCGTCTACGTACTCCTCCATCCAGGCAAGATCCAATATGGCAAAGGTTGAGAGCCCTTATGTGCGGGAGGATGCCATGATGTCAGACGCGTTCCAGCTCCACCCGCAGACCCCGCAGAGTTTCGCGTCCGGAGGCGAGCCGGTAGAGCTGGTCATACAGTTGCACATGGAAGGAACCGGGCAGCCCCCCTGAGGCGGCCGCCGCGCGCTCGCCCGCCAGCCCGAAAAGGGCCAGGGCGGCGGCGGCGGCTTGAAGGTAGGGCTCTCCCGAGGCGAGCAGTACAGCGACGGCGGTGGTGGCCATGCAACCGGTGCCGGTCACCTTGCCCATGAGCTCGTGGCCGTTGCTCACCCTCGCCAGGGTTGCCCCGTCGCTCACCACGTCCACCTCCCCGGTGACCGCCACCACGCATCCCAGGGAGGAGGCCAGCCCGGTGGCCAGGGCGGCGGCGTCCCCGGCGAAAGACACGGAATCCACGCCTCGTATCTCAGCCGTCTCCCCCGCCAGACAGGCGACCTCTGCCGCGTTGCCGCGCACTGCTGCGAAGCGCACTTCCTCCAGCAGGCGGTGAGCAACGCGGGTGCGGTAGGCGGTGGCTCCCGCCCCCACGGGGTCGAGGACCACGGGAACGCCGGCGCGGTTGGCAGCCTTGCCGGCGGCGCACATGGCCTCTTCCAGCTCCGGATAGGGTGTGCCCATGTTCAGCACCAGCGCCCCCGCCAGGGTGGCCATCTCCTCCACCTCCGCCGCGGCATGGGCCATCACCGGCGAGGCGCCAAGGCACAGCGTGAGGTTGGCGGTCTCGTTCATGACCACCATATTGGTGATATGGTGGATGAGTGGCCTCTTGGCGGCTACCCATCCCAGCCGCTCGGCCAGGAAACCCGGGACATCGAACCCTTCGCTCACCGCTCACCTCCCATGCAGGGGGCAGAGAACAGCCGTGTCTCGAAGGTTCCCAGCTCGCCCATCGCGGGCGCTTCGCCTTCAT
>JACVJG010000459.1 GCA_015711875.1 Candidatus Solincola jinzensis
CGTCTACGCCACCCCCGAGAGCACTGCGCGGGCGGCACGGGCCCTCTACCTGGCGGTGGGGGCGCTGCTGCGCTCCGCGGCGGAGCACTTGCGGCGCTTCTCGGAGCTCCCCCCCGAGGCAGTGGCGGCCATGGACGCCTACTTCGAGGAGGCAGTGGACCCGCGGGAGCTCGCACGGGTCATCAACTACAACGCGGTGCTGCTCAACAAGGCCTTCGACGCCAGGCCAGACCTCCTGGCAGGATTTACCGCAAAGCTGCTGGCGGGGCTGGACACCGAGGCACTGGCGGAGGCGGGCAAGAAGATGGCGCTGCAGGTGAGGGACGCGGCCCTGGCCGACCCCGCCGTAAAGGCGGCCCTGGAGCCGGAGGCGGTCGCGGAGAGGATCAACGCCGCGCTGGCGGCCCTCAACGCCTTCGCGTGGCGCAATCCCGGCATGATGGCGGACAAAGCGGCGCGGGTGCTGGCCACGGTGAACGTTGATGACTTGGTGCTCGCCGCCTCAGAGGTCGCGGGAGCGGCCTTCGCGGCCCTGCGCAAGCACCCGGAGGTGATAGGCAAGGTCGCCAGGCCGCTGATGGCGAAGCTCGCGAAACCGGTGGCTATATGCGCAGGCGTGACCGGGGCGCTTGTTATCGCCGCCATATCGCTAAGAAAAAGGGGTCAGGCCCGGACTTAGGACATTCTTGCGAGAATCTGGGAGATAGAGGGATATAAAAGATATGGTTGTCCAGCCGAGGTGGCATTATTCCGGGCAGCGGGCTGGATCGACAGCTGGATAAGAAGCAAGCGTGAAATACCTTAAAGATCGAACTTTGATTGCATGGAACGACTCGGTATTTGTCTAGGCGTCAACAGTGATCGCGTGACGAAGGAGAAGGCCTGAATGAGAACATCCGGATGGGTTGGGAAATGTCCTATGTCCGGGCCTGACCCCATAGGTGGAGATGGATAAGGGGGTTGAGATGAAAACCTTGCAGAGCCAATCGACGGACATCTATACCGACTACGTGCGGGACTGGAAGGAAAAGGGAGGAAAGGTGTTGGGCTACGCCTGCGTGGCCACCCCCGTTGAGCTCATCGAGGCCGCGGGCATCCTGCCCTACCGCATCAAGGCCTTCGGGCACCCCGATACCGAGCTTGGTGACGCCTACCTGGCGCGCTTCAACTGCCGTTTCTGCCGCTCCTGCCTGCAACTGGGGCTGGACGGCACCTACGATTTCCTGGACGGCCTCATCGAGACCAACGGCTGCGACCACCTGCGCGGCATGTTCGAGAACTGGCAGTACGTGAAGAAATACGAGTTCTTCCACTACCTCAAGGTGCCGCACTTCCTGCGCGAGGACTCCCTGGAGTACTTCACCGAGGAGATACAGCTCATGCGCCGGGCGATCGAGGAGCATTTCGGCGCGAAGATATCCGATGATGACCTGCGCGAGGCCATCGACGCCTATGATGAGGTCTTCGCCAGGCTCAAGCGGCTCTACGCCCTGCGGGAGAAGGTGCCCCCGGTGGTCTCGGGGGCCGAGGCCATGCGCCTTATCTGCACCGGCTCCTCCATGATGGCCCGCGATTTCTCGGCCCTGCTGGACGAGGTGCTGAAGGAAAAGGAGGGCGCGAAGCCGCTTTCCTGCAAGGCGCGCCTGATGATCATGGGCAGCGCCACCGACGAGGTGGACCTCATCGAGGACATCGAGTCCACCGGCGCGCTCATCGCCGCCGACGCCCTCTGCTACGGCTCGCGCTCCTTCTGGAGGAGGGAGGGGGAGAGCGGCGACCCCGCGCGCCTGCTGGCGGAGCGCTACCTGGGCAACCTCTTCTGCCCGCGCATGTTCACGGAGTACGACAAGCGCCGGGATTATATCCTGGAGACAGCGCGGCGGGCGGGCGTGGACGGCGCCATCATCACCTACAACAAGTTCTGCGACCTGCACGGGGTGGAGTCGGTGTCCCTGCGCATGGACCTGGAGAAGGCGGGCATCCCGGTGCTGGTGCTGGAGAAGGACTACGGCTCCAAGGCGGACACCGGCCGCATCAAGACCAGGGTACAGGCCTTCCTGGAGAGGCTGGGAAAGTAGGGGGTGACGGCCATGGCGCCACAGGTGGAGATAAGGCCGTACGAGGGGCTGATCAACCGCGTCTACGAGATCTTCTCCATCGTGGACAAGCTGCCCGACAACATGAGCGAGGAGGAGGTGGAAGGGGTCCTGCATGTACTTCCCTCCGAGCTGGCCAAGACCATGCGCGCCTTCATGGCCCCGCGGGTTCGCCGTGTCAGCCTCAAGTTCCTCCGCCTGGTGAAGAAGTGGCTGGACGGGGCGCACGAGGCGAAGCGCACGGGCAAGAAGGTGCTGCTGGTGCCCTTCAACTTCCCGCCCGAGATCGTGCACTGCTTCGAGAGCGCCTGGCCCATCACCAGCGAGGTGCTCTCCACCCTGGGGGTGGTGGCGCTGGAAGGGCAGGGCGAGCGCTACTGGGACTACGCCATGGGACTGGGGCTCCCTGACTTCGCCTGCTCCGCCAACATGATCGAGGTGGGCTCGGCGCTCACGGAGGCGGACTTCGTCCCCGACGCGGTGATATCCGACTGCTTCGCCTCCTGCGACATCAACTCCAAGACCCACGAGTTCCTGGCGCGCTACCTGGACATCCCCCTCCTCTTCCTGGAGAAGACGGTGGACAACAGCGAGCGCGGCATCAAGCAGTATTACAAGTACTTCTTCCGCCTCATCGAGGACATGGAGGAGTTCCTGGGGGAAAAGCTGGACGAGGGGCGCATGCGCGCGGTGGTGGAGAACGCCAACCGCGCCTCGGAGCTGTACTGGGAGCTGTGGGACCTGCACAAGTTCTCGCCCTGCCCGGTGCCCAACATCTTCTCCCTCAACACCTACGGGGTGCGTTATACCATGTGGGGGACGGAGGAGGCGGTGGAGG
>JACVJG010000460.1 GCA_015711875.1 Candidatus Solincola jinzensis
GGATGCCGGTGAGGTCGAGCCCCTCCACGGGGCGCGGATGCTCCAGGTCGTCCAGGCTGGCCCAGTAGGCCGGGCCCATGGGAAAGCTGCCTTGCTCCACGTTCTTCACCAGCAACAGGGCGCTCCCGTCCCGCGACCAGCCGATTTGGTAATATTCGGGGGCGCTCCCGAGGCGCTCCAGGAAGTTGAAATCGCGGTCGAGGAGGAAGAAATCGCCGGAGGAGCTCCAGGCCAGCACCCTGTCCCCGTCAGGGGAGAAAGACACGGGGACGTACCCTTTGCCCTCCCCGCTTCCCCAGAGGTATCCGAACTCGCGCAGCGTCCTGCCCGAGCGGTCCACGAGATAGAAGCGTTCGTCGAAGCCGCCATCGGGGAGTTCTTCCTGCCGGGCGACCAGGAGGTCGCCGGTCCGGGGGTCGATATCCCATATCGCTCCCTCGATCGCGGATTCCCTCAATTCGCCGTCAAGGGTCACCTCGGCGTTGATCGCCTGCGGCTCCCCGCCGCTGAAGGAGAGGTATATGAGGTCGCCTGTGGGGTTAAAGGTCACGCCGGTTACCAGCATATCCTGATAGCCCAGGTCGTAGAGGCTCCGCGTGAGCGGCTCGGCGGGATAGCCAGGTTCTTCCAGGTTGACCAACCACAGCCCGGCGGAGAGATGCTCCTCGTCGGCGGTGGCCACCGCCAGCTTGCCGCCATCACGGCTCAGGGCCATGCCCACGCAGAAGTAAAAGTCGCCGATGTCTTTCTTTGAAACCCCCTTGCCGTCCTTTATCTCCACCAGCCTCAGGGTGTGGTTCTCCCCCTCGCAGACCACGATGAGACCGCCCGGGGCGCCGGGGCCTTGCGAGGAGGCGGCGCCCACACGCGGGGTTAACGCCAGGGGCAGCGCGAGGACGACCAGTGTCAGCGATAACGCCGTGGCTAAAGCGCGTGTGATGAGCCGTTTTCCGCGCGTCGCTCCAGCCTGCCGGCCGGCGCGGGCGATTAACCGCTTACGAGATATGGGCCGCTCGCGAGATACCCCGTTCATCGTCTCCACCGTACGGCCTTCCCGGACATGTGCCCGACGAGTGGTTTGCCATCTTAGTGGCTTGCTTCCTATCCCTGCCCTGCTTCCTTAATTTCCCTATACACATAAACATATTATAACAAGGCACCGGGGTCGAGCCTCGCCTGGTGCCTTTCCAGGCACGGGGGTCGTGCCTAGCCTGGTGCCTGAGTCATTAGGATCGGGTCTCGTTAGATGCCCGGGCTCAAATGCCCTGGGGTAATGTCTTTATCTCTTGCTCGTTCTGCTACCGCCTGCGCTTTACACGCAAGCGGATTTAAGAAAAGATTTTTGACACCAAGACGCCGGGGGAATAACCCTGTTTTATACAAAAGCGGGGGCTCTGCCCTTGTTCACCCTTTATAAAGCCGGAGTAAAAACCCCTTTACGCCAAGCCTAGCCAAATGTCTGTATGTGGCGGCATGTACTTGCCTGACGCATAGACATACACAATTCAAGGTGGTAATATCCTTACTAATCATAATCACAAGTATAGGGCTATTACCTTCTAGGGAAGCAAACGGCATGCGCGCGATAAGCCTATTTTCAGGAGGTGCTTTATGCCTGTTCAGCAGCGCAAGATCAACGTGCATGCGATCGCCGCTATTCTCGCCGCCTTTCTTTTATTGCCGGCTCTGGCGGGTAGAAATCCCGCGGCGACCGCGCAGGGGAACGAGCCCGTCCCCATGGCCTGGGAGGAATTCGGTCCCCACACCACCATGACCATAAACTCGGTGTTGATAAGCAATACTTTTGCTATCTCGCCCTCAAACCCGGAGATAATCTATTACAACCTCAAGGGAAGTCTTTATAAGAGCGCCAATGGCGGCACCAGTTGGCAGCTTGTCTCGAGGGTGGACTCCCTATATACGAACGATTTCTCGCTTCTCGTGGATTGTGAGGACCCGAACAGGATTTTCGCCCTTTTTAAATGGGGTGTACGGGGCAGCCTTCACGTATCCAACGATGGTGGTCATGTTTGGTCTGATCTTGGATTGTACCTATGGGATATCGCGCAGAGCCACCAGAACCCCGATCTCCTCTATGCGGTGAACTATGATAATAATACTCTCATGAAAAGCTTGGACGGAGGCATGAGCTGGGAATTTACCAACGTAAACGCCGTAGGCGCGAATCCTCCTTCCGGTTACTGGCAGAGAAGGGCAAGGATACTGATCAGCCCTGCCGACGACAACCGCGTATACGTCAGCTACTACTGGAACCGATTCGACGCCGAGCCTGACTGGAAATGGCTGGATTACGGAATAATCGTGAGAAGCGTTGACGGAGGCCAAACCTGCGAAAAAGTGTACGAGGGCAGCGGAAAGCTCTTTGCCTCAATAGCATCTACGGACAGCGACATAATCTACGCCAGCGGGTGCAGAAGCGAATCAGTCCCTGATATGTGCATACGCAGTCTGGACGGTGGCGATTCTTGGGAGAACGTGGACGCAGGAATCCAAGCAAAAGTCTATGGGCCACTCGCGATCGATCCCGTCGATCCCCAAACGATTTACCTCACAGCTTATACTGACTTCTTCGGCCCCTTCACGGGTAGCGACTGGGATAGCTATGTCATGAAAAGCGCGGATGGAGGGCAAACGTGGGCTGAGATCGAAACCGGCCTCCCGACCAAGGGCTTTTATTATGAGCTTTGGCTTGCCCCCGCATGTCCGCAGAACCTCTATGTCATAGACATCATTTCCGGCGTTTATAAGAGCACGGATGCCGGCGACAGCTGGGTTTCCGCCAGTGACGGGATACATCCCTACACCGACATCCTCAGCTGCGACCCTGTAGGGAGCATGGTCCTATGCGCCAACGGCAACTCGGTCAAGGAATACATCCTCGGCGGGGCGTTCCGCAGTTACGACG
>MU158567.1:0-680 GCA_015711875.1 Candidatus Solincola jinzensis
CGACACCCCCGGCTTCGAGGTCGAGAACCGCAACAAGCCCCCGGAGACGGTGGCGGTGAGCGAGGGCGGCGGCCTTCTGCAGCCGGAGGAGGTGGCCCGGGCGCTGGTGGCGGGCATGGAAAAAGGCAAGTTCTTCATCGGCCCCGGCTCCGCCCGCATGCTCTATCTGCTTAAGCGCTATGCGCCATGGGTGGTCGAAATGGCCATGGACCGCGCCATAAGAAAGGTCCGCGAGGGCAGGGGTCGGTGAGATGCCGAGTATGCGGTTCCGCGCCGCCGAGCTGATGGTGAGGTTCAGCCGCCTGGTTCAGATGGAGGGCTTTTCCCCGGTATCCTACCAGCGGTGGTGGTTCGACGGGATCGTCCCACGCCTCGCCACTCCCATAAAGGGGGTGCAAACCCGCGGGGAGGAGGTCAACGGCCTGAAGGCAGAGTGGGCCGTCCCCGAAGGGGCGGAAGAGGGAAGGGCCATCCTCTACCTGCACGGCGGAGCGTACGTGGTGGGCTCCGCTGGCAGCCATCGCTCCCTGGTTTCCCGGCTGGCGCTGGAGGCGGGCTGCCGCGCCCTCAGCGTGGAATACCGCCTGGCTCCGGAGCACCCCTTCCCCGCCGCGGTGGAAGACGCGGTGAAGGCGTACCAATGGCTTCTTGGCGGCGGATATGAAAGCGAGCATCTGGTT
>MU158567.1:690-2886 GCA_015711875.1 Candidatus Solincola jinzensis
GGGGCCTGGCGGTGGCGGCCATGGTGTCTATGCGCGACAGGGGCATCCCCCTTCCCGCGGCGGCGTTCCTGCTTTCCCCCTGGACTGACCTTGAGGTGAGCGGTGAGAGCGTGCACACGGTGGGGAGGAAGGATCCCATGCTCTCCGCCAGGGCGCTGCGGCGGGAAGCCGCCATGTACCTGGCGGGCGAGGACCCCAGGCACCCCCTGGCCTCGCCCATCCACGCCGACCTGGCGGGCCTCCCCCCCATGCTCATCCAGGCGGGAACGCGTGAGATCCTGCTCGACGACGCGGTGAGGCTAGCAGAGAGAGCCCGGCAGGCGAGAGTGGAGACGGAGCTGGACATCTGGGAGGGCATGTTCCACGTTTGGCAGTTCTTCACTCCCTTGGTGCCGGAGAGCAACGCCGCCCTGCAGAAAGCCGGCCGTTTCCTGCGCGAAAGATCGAAGGGGGCGCGATGAGTCCTGGCCCGTGTCCGGCAGGTCTGCCCGCGGGTATAGGGGCGCGGAGTGAGGGCGCGCTGGGGGCTGCGAGAAACCGGGGTATGGCCTCCAGGATAGTAGAATATTCCGCCATAGGGAAGCGATAAAGGAGTCCACACAGAAGGGCGGAAAAGCATGCCGGGCGGCGCTTCGCGGGGAGCGATCCTTTAGAGTGAGGCATCACAGCGAGATGGCAGAATATACCACAATCGGGCCCGATGAAGGGCTCCGTTTCGCCGGACGCAGCGGCTCGCTTCGCGGCGATTGCGGGGGAGCTTCTATATAATAGGAACGCCTCGCGGCGTGATGGCGATGGTCGCGGGCGTAAGGTGGGCGGCGTTCCCTGGGCTATGGCGCCTGAGCAGCCCGGGGACGCCGAGCGGCGGAAAAACGGAAAGACAGGAGGAGATCGGGTTGATCGAGGGGAGCAGCGCCATAGTAACGGGATCATCGCGGGGCATAGGGAGGGCTATTGCCCTGGAACTCGCTTCCAGGGGAGCGAAGGTGGTGGTCTGCTGCCAGAGCAGGCTGGACGCGGCCCGGGAAGTGCAGGGCCTCATCGAGGATCGTGGGGGCCGCGCCGTGGTCGTCCAGGCGGACCTGGCCACGGAGGAGGGCGCCGCCACGGTGGTCGGCAGGTGTGTCGAGGAGTTCGGCGGGGTGGATATCCTGGTCAACAACGCGGGCATGGGGCAGCTCTCTCCCATACAGGACCTGCGGGACAGCGACCTTGAACGCACCTTGCGCGTAAATCTTTTCTCCTATTTCTACATGGCCAAGCACGCCATAGGGGACATGATCAGGAGGGGCGCCGGGGGCAGTGTGGTGAACATCTCCTCCATACTGGGGATGATCGGCGGGCCCGGGCAGACCGCGTACGCGGCCTCGAAGGGAGGCATCACCGCATTCACCGTCTGCCTGGCCAGGGAGGTCGCAAAGCACGGCATCAGGGTGAACGCCATCGCTCCGGGATACATAGAGACGGAGCTGATAGCGTGGATGCCCGAGGATTACAAGGCCAGGATCATACCCCGCATTCCCATGCGCCGTTTCGGCACCGGCGAGGAGGTGGCCAAAGCGGCCGCCTTCCTCATCGAGGAGGCCACCTATATGACCGGCCAGACCCTTATCATCGACGGCGGCATCATGATCGATTGACGCGCGGATACCCAGTCGATCAAACCCGAGAGAACGGCGGGACGGTATATGCAGAGGGCGGTTGGCCATGGAGGAAAAGCGAGGAGAGAAGACATACCTGCTGGAGGCCATGAGGTCGAACCGGCGCAGGATAGGGCTCATGGTCGTGCCTTTCTTTGTGGTGGTGGCGGTCTTCGTCGCCCTTTTCGCCCTGCTGCTGGCCCCGAAGGAGGGGCGGTAGGGCGAAGCTTCCTCTGGTCGCGGGCATCTCGGCGGCGATCACGGCGGCAGCGTTTCCCTTTACATATCGCCTCGGCCTTGACAACTGCGGCAGAATGCTGGAACAAAGCTTTCCGCCTGCTTCGCTCGATGACGGCGACGACGCCAAACTCAAGAACGCCGCCGAGGGGATTCTCCTCGCCCTCGGCCTTCAGGGGGTGGAAGTAAAAGCCGTGGCCATGCGAGGCGTCAACGCCATAAGCTCCCAAGCCAGAGGGGGAGGGGCGGTGATTCTGGTGAGCAGGGAAGCGGTGGAGTCGTTGAGCAAGGGAGAGCTCGAGGCCTTGCTCGCGCACGA
>JACVJG010000463.1 GCA_015711875.1 Candidatus Solincola jinzensis
CGACGGCCCGGGAGAGGCGCGCATAGAAGTCGAGCAAAGCGATTTCGCGCGGCTGCGCGGGGAGGAAACGCGGGAAAGCCTGGTGAAGAAGTTCAGGGGCCTGGGATTCAAACGCATACTGCTGGACCTGGAGGGCTTTCGCAGCGGGAGCATGGACGAGGCCGGCCGCGAAAGAAAATGCGAGGTCTTGTATTCTGAGCATTGCAAGGAATGAGGGGTAGGCCCAAAAGCTGGCGTTGCGGCTTCGAGCCCGTGTCCGGAGCCTTTTTAGCGGTGTCCGGAGCATTATATTTGTATAGGCGGCAATTCCTTGGGAAACATGAGCCTGCAAGGAGAGTGCCCTATGAGGACCCTGTACTTTGACGCCTTCGCGGGGATCAGCGGAGACATGGCCCTGGGGGCCCTTGCCGACCTGGGAGTCCCCCTGGAGGTTTACCGCCACGTGGCCTCGGACCTGGGCCTGAGCGAGGTGGAAGTGCTGGCCGCCCGCACCGAACGCAAGGGCATCGGCGCGGTTAAGGTAAACGTGCGGGTGCAGGAACGCGGCGTGGTCAGGACCTACGCCAGCATAAGGTCCCTCATCGAGAAGAGCTCCTTGCCCGAGGTGGTGAAAGAGGGTTCGCTGCGCATCTTCGCCCTCATCGCCGAGGCGGAGAGCCGTATCCATTCCCGCAACATCGACCAGGTGCACTTCCACGAGCTGGGCAGCGCGGACACCATGGTGGACGTGGCGGGCACGGTCGCGGGCCTGCATTACCTGGGGGTCGAGGAGGTGCTCTGCTCGCCCCTTCCCATGGGCACGGGCATGGTGAAGACCCAGCACGGGGTGCTGCCGGTGCCGGCGCCGGCGGTGGTGGAGATACTCAAGGAAGTCCCCGTTTACTCCAGCGGGATACCCACCGAGCTCGTCACTCCCACGGGCGCCGCCATCGCCAAAGCCCTGGTTTCCGAGTTCTGCCTCCTGCCGCCCATGCGCATCCAGAGCGTGGGGTATGGGGCGGGTGACCGAGACCTCGAGATCCCCAACCTCCTGCGGGCTTACCTCGGGGAGCGCGAGGCAGCGGGTCGCGGAAGGTCGCGCGAGCACAGCCTGGTTATATCCACCAACATCGACGATATGAACCCCGAGATCTACCCCTACGTGCTGGAGAAGCTCTTCGAGGCCGGGGCCGAGGACGTGTGGCTGCACCCCATCCAGATGAAGAAATCCCGCCCCGCGGTGACCCTGAACGTGCTGGCGCCGCTGGATAGGGAAGAGGAGATTAAAGAGGTCGTCTTCGCGGAGACCAAGACCCTGGGAATCCGCATATCCCCGGTGGACAAGGAGTTCCTCGACCGTGAGATCGTGGCGGTGGATACTCCCTACGGGAAGCTGCGGGTGAAGCTGGCCCGTCAGGAGGGCAGGCCGGTGAACATCGCCCCCGAGTACGAGGACTGCCGCGAGGCGGCCGCCAGGTGCGGCGTGCCCCTGAAGGACGTTTACGCGGCGGCGGAGGAAGCGGCCAGGGCCATGCTCCTGGAGGACTAGGGGCCGGGGATGTGGCGGCAGGTTTCTAAAGCCGGCCTGAAAGGGGTTCTTTGCTGCCAAGCGGCGGGAATGCTGCCACGGCCCGTAAACGCATCGCTTTCTCGCGTTCACGTTCATATATCTCCCTGCACGGCCGGCAATGGACGCCGTTTCGCTGGCGGTTTCACGAGAGCGGTCGGTCCGCCCTCGGTTACGCGTCCCGGGGCACCGCCCTCCAGCCGCGCGGCCATGGCAGGATTACCCACGGGGCTTACCCCGGACGGCCCCGACAAGGATATCCTGAAGAGGAAGCTGTTAAAGCCAGGCCTTTGGAGCGCGAACGGGCTTACAGGATAACGGAAGGAGGTCTTTGATCCATGTACGTGGGCGTTATCGGGGGGCAGTTCTGTAGCGAGGAGGAATCCCGCGTCGCCTTCGAGCTGGGGCGGTTGCTGGCGGAAAGAGGGGCGGTGATCGTCTGCGGTGGCCTGGGCGGGGTCATGGAGGCCGCCTGCAAGGGCGCCCGCGAGGCCGGAGGCACCACCATAGGCATCCTCCCCGGCCCCTTCCGCAGCGACGCCAACCCTTACATTGACCACGCCATAGCCACCGACATGGGGCAGGCACGCAATGCCATCATCGTGCGCACCGCCGACGCGGTGGTGGCGGTGGGCGGCGAATACGGCACCCTCTCAGAGATAGCCATGGCCCTCAAGATGGGCAAGAAGGTGGTGGCCATCTCGAGCTGGGAGATCGCCAACAAGGGTGTCCCGGACGAAAAGATCGTCCGCGCCTCCGGCCCCGCGGAGGCCGTGGACGCCCTGCTGGGAAAGGAATAGAAAGCCCCTCCGCATAGATGGACGGGGGTTTTCCTCAACAGGCCAGCGAGGGGATGGTCTGGGAGGCGTGGGGCATGAGCAGTATCCTGCCGCCGGGGACGGTCTCCATGGCCTCGCGCAGGGCGTCCTCGACGCTGTGGTGGGGAACGATGCCGATGCGCCGGACCACCTCCGGGTCGAGCCGGGACACTAACATCACCTTCTTCGCCTGGCGGTGGAGAAGCGCCGCGCGATAGACGACGAAGCCGGCCACGGTGAAGTTGCGTCTCAGTTCCTCCTCGATTGCCTCCTCTCCCCCCAGGTCGAACCAGCGCTGGAACTCGTAGGGGCCCAGCCCTTCGCTGCATTCCCCCACCATGATCAGCACCCCATCGCCATCCTCGCGCAGGGCGGCGCGGGCATTGGCGTTGGACTGGAAAGCCTGGTAGAAGGTGAGGTCCATGGGGAACCCTCCGCGCGAGGCGACCACGATATCCCCCTTGGCCGGGATCTTCACCCTGAAAGCATCGGCCACGAACTCGCAGCCCCT
>JACVJG010000464.1 GCA_015711875.1 Candidatus Solincola jinzensis
CTTGGTTATATCCGCGTACGATCTCAACAGATCCGCCTCCTTTCCGGGATCCGCCTCGTGGACGCGACGCCTCTTCCCCGCCGACAGGGAGGCGAAGTCGCCCTTCTCTTGCCGTCTTGCCGTCTTTTCTCGCCATCTTGCCGCCTTGCCGTCTTGCCGCCGGCGGGCGCTACTGTCTCCTAGGCCGACGATGTTATGGCTTCAACTCAACCATATAAAGCCTATCTTTTTAGTAGAGTTTAAGTACGCTTGTTTCCGGCGTCAAGGCCGCAATCCTCAGGGTCAAAGCCCGTTAAGGAAACAGGGCATCAAGAGCATGTGGGGTAATGGCATGCGCAATCCGCGCATGATGCGGGTAAGACGCGCCCTGCCCATGCCATTGTGGCCAAGGCCGCCTGTTGCGCAGTCAGAATGGATGCCGCTCTCGAGCCTGAGGGGAGGAATTCTCGGTGCCGGCAAACACCCGGGCCCGGTCAATGCCCCGGGTTCGTGGCACGCCGGCAGCTTTTTCTTTGCCGCCGCTCCGCCTGGACCCGACCCTCTTCCTGCCGACTGGCGGGGCAGCTAGGAATTGATAGCCTCTTGCAGGAAAGCGGGCGCTTTGCCGGTGCGACAAGGGCGGTCCCCGGCGCTTCCTGTCATTTATTGCCTTCTCCCTCACGCCTCGTCAAAGCGCAGCCTCGCCTCGCGCTTGAGCCTGTCAGCCTCGAGGTGGGCGCGGCGCTGCGGCTCGGGGAGCCGGTACCCCCGGGTGCAGGAGAGAACCATGCTGATACAGGAATCGAGGTCGATGAGGTGGCCGACTGAAACGTAAAGCGGCTTCACGCCGCGCCGCGTGCGCAGCACTGCCCCCACCATCCTGCCACCGTGTCGCAGGGGCACCCAGTCCCCCGCCTCCGGCCCCGGCTCATCGGCCTCCCCCAGCAACCGCGACTTGGCGCATCCCACGGTGGGGATGGAGGTGAGCACCCCCAGGTGAGAGGCCAGTCCGAACCCCCTGGGATGGGCTACCCCCTGGCCGTCCACCAGGATGAGGTCGGGGGTCGACGAGAGCCCTTCCAGGGCCGGGAGCAAAGCGGGCAGCTCGCGGAAGGAGAGCAACCCCGGGACATAAGGGAAGGGCACCTCCAGCACCGTGGTAGAGATCTCGAGCAGCTCCAGCTGGGGATAGCTCATGAGAGCCGCCACCCCCAGGGCCAGCTTTCTCTCCCGCAGGTAGGAGATGTCCGTTCCCGCCACGAGCCTTATACGAGAGGGGTCGAGGGGCGGCCCCTCGCGCACCTCGCGGCGCATCCTTTCCTGTATCTCCCTCGCCTCGGCCACCGAGACATCGAAGGAGTGGCGGCGCACGGCATGCATCCTTCCTCCTTGTAATGGCAAACGCGCTCGTCCCGCATGATGTCAAACGGCTCCGGTGCGTTTACTCCCAGCAGCTTGCCTGTAAACGCGCTCCTTATCTACTCCCGTCGCGACGCGTTAAGGATAAGGGATCGCGGCGCCCTGACAACCCACATAACGGTCACGCGGTCCGTGGCGCCAACCTGCCCGCCTCAGGCAACCGGCGAATCCGCTATCATAATCCGAGGCCACGGCCCACTGAACCGCGCCTTTATCCGGGAAGGAGTGAGCAAAGGCTTTCTGCAGACGCGCATAACAATAGAGATGTCTTTGCAAGAGCTCTTCTTGGCGTCTCTAAAAACCGTCTGGACGTGACCGTTTTCATCCGCCCATCCGGCAACGGAACAGCGCTGCAAACACCCTCCGGACGGCCTTATCCCCTAGCCTTCCTCCCCGTGGCGTGGGTTATTGCGAACCGTCTTGATGGCGTTGGTGACCGCCACGGTGATGTCCGCCTTGAACTGGCTCTCGAGCTCGTTGACCTTGGTGTAGACGTATCCCTTGTCCGTCACCACGTACTTGGGGGGGAGGTGGTTGAGGGCCAGTGCCTTGATGTCCAGCTTGCAGCGCTCGCACTTGCATATATCGTCGCGGCGAGCCAGTATCTCCTCCATGGTCCCGTCGACGGCCTCTTCCATGTAGTTCCTGAACAGCAAGTCGCTACCTCCTCTCGACCACGCGCAGGTTTATTCTACCTCATTCCGGCCTCGCGGCCATAGGGCGAGTGGATTCATAACGCTTCAGCAGACGCCTTCCGGGTTGAAAAAGATTGAGAGGTCACCCTGCCATCCTGGCAAAGCAGGCAAACACGACAAGAGGAACGGGGCGATCTTCCATATGTCCGATCTGGAGTCCACAGCACCACATCTGCTCGAGGACGCGATGGGCATGGAGGAGGCAGAGAAGAGGGCGGCGAGGTTGAGTGCAGGCTGTCGCCAGCCAGGGCGCTTGGTGCTATAATATGCACTTGTGCTCGACGCGACTCCTGCTCCCGGAGCCGACCGGGGGCCGTGAGACCAAAGGAGGTGAAGATGCGCGAATACGAGCTGATGTACATCGCCCGGCCCAGCCTGGAGGCGGAGCAGTACGAGTCCCTGCAGGAGAGGGTAAGCGGCCTCATCTCGCGTGACGGCGGGGAGATGACCGGCCTCGACGTGTGGGGCAAGCGCAAGCTCGGCTACCCTATCAAGCACGAGACCGAGGGTTACTACGTGGTGCTCACCTTCAAGGGGGGAAACGAACTCGTGCAGGAGCTGGACCGCGTGCTCTCCATCACGGACGAGATCCTGCGCTTCAAGATCTTCCGCATCGACAAGCGGAAGTGACCCCCGGCCTCCCCGCCCGTTTTGTCATCGCCCCGCCCTACAATAAAGGCGATGGATACGGCGCAGGGAAGAGCCAGGAGGAGGAGATCATGGCTGGTCTGAACAGTGTGGTGTTGATAGGGAACCTTACCCGCGACCCAGAGTTGAGGTA
>JACVJG010000465.1 GCA_015711875.1 Candidatus Solincola jinzensis
GCGCGGGGTGAGCTGGTCGTCGTACATCACCAGGCTGTTGTAAAGCGAGATGTTCTCCGTGATGTCCACGCCGTTGGGGCATGGCTTGCAGTATCCGCAGCCGGTGCAGGGAACGGCTGCCCGCTCCCGAAAACGGCGGCGAGCCTCCTCGATCAAGCCCAGTTCCTCGCTGCTCAGCCTGTAACGTCCCGAGAGCTCGGCGGTGCGTAGGTTCTCCTCAAGCTGCCACATGGCGCTCATGCCGCTGAGCGCGGCGGATATCCCCGGTTGTTCCCATAGCCACAAAAGCGCCCATTCGGCCGGCGTGCGCTTCGCGGGGAAAGACTCGAAGAGTTCGGCTATCTCCCGGGGAGGTCGGGCCAGGTTCCCGCCCAGAAGCGGCTCCATGACCACTACCGCCAGCCCTTTTTCGGCGGCGTAGCGCAGCCCCCGCTCTCCCGCCTGGTTTTCCACGTCCATATAGTTGTACTGGATTTGGCACATGCACCATCCGTCGTAGCCGTCAACTATCTCCCGGAAAGCCTGAAAATCGTCATGGAAGGAAAATCCTATACCCCCTATGCGGCCGTCCTCGAGGGCCTCCTCGGCCCTGGAGAGGAGGTCGAGGCGCTTGAGGTCCTCCCACCTCCTGCGGTTCAGGCCGTGAAAGAGGTAAAAATCTATGTGCTCGACCTGGAGGCGCCTCAGCTGTTCTTCTAGGAAGCGGTCGAAATCCCCGGACTCCTCCACTAGCCAGACGGGGCACTTGGTGGCCAGCCGCACTTTCTCGCGGTAGCCTCCTGCCAGGACCTCGCCCAGTACGGACTCGCTCCTGCCATTGTGATAGGTGTATGCGGTATCCAGGTAGTTGATGCCCCGTTCGATGGCCTCGCGTATCATGGCCGTCGCCTCGTCGAGGTTTACGTTCTCGCTTATGGGTATGCCGTCCGTGGTGGGGAGGCGCATGCACCCGAATCCCAGGATGGAGACCTCCCAATCCGTGCTTCCGAACCTCCGGTAAAGCATTTCCTTCTGCCTCCCTGGAGCTGAAAACCCCGTATGATTTCAGATTTCTGCGTGCCGGAATGTGGTTCTCTCGTCGTTCCCGGCGTATGACAAGAATATTATATCCCTTTTGATGACGCACCCTGCGCGTAAAGCTTGAAGAATCCCTAACCACGCCTGTCGGCCGCAGCGGGTATGATTTCCACTTCACGTCCCTGGGATGACGAACCCGCGCCTTAGCGTGAAGGATTCTCGAATCGCACATGTCCGCCGCTGTGGGTACGATTGCAGCCCGATCGTGAGCTTGGGATCGGAAGCGCGGTAACCATTCCCGTGCGCCAGGACACCTGCGACTCGCCCCCCTCAAGACAGGTTAAGGGCCGACCTCGGGCGGTCGACCGGCGGAAAAAGCTCCCCTTTCGAACGGCTACCGCAGCATAAGTGATTTGATATCCTCGATGGTGAGTAGCTGCACGCCCTTGTTCTGCATATGGCGCAGGCCTTCCTCGCTGACCTCCGTGCAGGCCTCGGGGACCAGCCCTACCCTGTAGTCCAGATCGGTGGCGCCCAGCTGGGTGGCCAGCACGCAGTTGGGGAAGGTGATCCCCACGATGACCACGCTGTCCACATCACGGTCGCGCAGGAAGCCGTGCAGGCGGGTGCCGGAGAAGGCCCCGAAGCGGCGCTTATACATGGCGTATTCGTTACGCGCCAGCTCCTGGAAGTCCCCACGGAGCAGCATCTCGGCTTCCAGCTCGACGCCTGGAGAGGTGGCCGCATTAAGCTGGGAGCCCCAAGTCCCGGCCACCACGGCACGAAGTTCCCCTTTTTCGAACTGCCAACGGCGGCAGGGATCCACGTTGCTCCCGTCCGGCAGGAAAAGCCTGACCACGTGGACTATGACTTTGCCCGCGCGGCGGAAGACGTCCACCGCTTCACCTATCCTCGGTATGATCTCCTCGGCGCCCGGAACGGGCCTCGCGCCCCCAGGGTCCACGTAATCGTTCTGTGTGTCCACCACCAGCAGAGCAGCGGTCTCGGGGTGCAGTTCGGTGTGGGGAGTGATCAGGTTGCAGGTACGGTAATCCATTTCCGGGCCTCCTAGACTCGTTCGTACGGGCCGTATGGCACCGGGGACGCCTTATAGGGCGCTGTTGGTATACAAAGATAGTATATTCTCCCAGGACAACGGGATTCTTATGGAATAATATAGTAGCCTGCTGAAGTTTCACGCCCCTCTTGATGGACCATGGCTACTAGCCGTGAATCGAATGGCGGTGATGCCCCTGTCGTTCTCCGGAGAAGACCGTTTGGCGTCGGAGTTACCCCGCGGGCACTCCACGCGGAAGGACTTGCTCATGAAAGAAACGAAAAAAGAAGCGGGTGCGTAGTTGGGCAACGGGAACCTTGAAGCTGCGTCTCAAGAAGGAGCACCGGAACCGCGAGAGGCGCGGCGGTCGAGGGGAGAGACGGGCGGCCTCAGGAAAGACGGAGCTCTAGACCGAGAAAGGGCGATGCGCTACGAGCCGGCGACCTGGGGCTCGATCCCCGCGTTTGAGGGTTAGGGTTTCAAGCCATGAGATTGAGCGAGGGGGGAAGAAAGAGGTACAGGCGGGAAACGGCCCTTCTTTTTATCAAGATGCTGGCCGTTGCCATACCCGTCGGCCTGGTCGGAATAATCTTCATAGTCTATCTGGCCGTTTCGGTGAGGAACGGCCATTGGATAGCCGTTTTCGGTCTCGGCATCCCGGTGATCTTGGCTGCCGTCTTCTTCTGCGTCCTCTTCGCCGCGGAGACCTATATAAAACCCCTCATACGCATAGACGAGTTCTGCTACCGGCTGCAGGCCGGGGATTTCTCGCGCCTGGAGGACGTGGAGGGCGCCGGTG
>JACVJG010000466.1 GCA_015711875.1 Candidatus Solincola jinzensis
GGCCTACCAGTTTCCGGGTCGGGAGGCTTGAGAAACAGGCCCCCAACTGGTCGCGGGATACCTTGCCGTCATAGAGGTCGAGGTAGCTGTCCGAGGCGTCCGCGGAGCTGCGGCCACCGAAGAAGAAGACCACGACGTCGTCGGCGTCGGTGTTGTCGGCAAGCCACTCCATCTTGTGCTGGAAGTTCTCCAGGGTGGCGTTGCAGCCCTCGTAGTAGAAATAGGTGAAGCCGCCGACGTCCACGAGCCTGTGCTTGACGTCGTACATGTCGTCGATTGAGTACTTGAGATCCGCCCCCTCGGGATAGTCCTCGATGCCGAAGAGCACCGCGTACCTCCTGACCTCGTCCTCCTCCCCGGCGGAGGCGAGCTGCACGGGACGGGTGGCGGTGACCCTGGTGGAGACGTCCGTCCCCTCGAGACCCTGCACCTCGTCCACGTGGATGGTGTCGCGAGACCATGGAGGCACTCCCGCGTGGGTCACGCTAACCGGCTCAAAGCCGGGAGTGTTGGAGTAGAAAGTGTAGGTTATGTCCACGGTGTAACCGCTGGGGTTCATGGCCATCACCCAGGTGTCGAAGTCGCCCCCGGTATAGCCCTCCGGCAGGTACCACTCCGATGAGGTGCCGGTGGCGCCTATGGAGCTGGAGCCTCCCGCCTTGCCGTAGTAATCGAAGTACATGGCACGCTCCGCCACCAGGGGCTGGTCTGAGAATACGCAGGTGGCGACGTCGGTATCGTCGAACCTCACCTGTTTCGGCTCCGAGCCGCCCCCCTCGCCGGTTGCGGGGATGAAGTTCTCCTCGCCCTCCGTCCATACCAGATCATCCAGCTTGATGGTCCTCCTGCGCCCGGCGGGGACGCTGGTCTTGAACATGTAATACCTGCCGTCCTGGGGCTTCAGCAGCTTGACGTGCACGTTGTTCGCGTCCTCTTCCCCGGGGTTCATGAGCAACAGGTAGGTGTCGAACCCCCCGCCGGTGTAACCCTCAGGCAGGTACCAGCTCCAACTGGGGGAGCTGGCCCCGATGGTGGCATGGCCACCGGCCCTCTTTCCCTGCCCGGAGTCATAGCTGAAGTACATGGCGCGCTCCGCTATGACCCCCTCTCCTTCGCAGGTTATCTCCGCCGCCACCTCCTTCTTCTCGAGGCCCGGTATAGTGTTGAGGAAGACCGTCGTCCTGGTCTCGCCCTTGAGAGGTATAATTTTGGTAATGGGTTCCCCGTCGGGGGTGAAGAACCTGCAATGGGCGGTGGCGTCGCTCTGGTTGGGGTTCTGGATGAGGATCCAGGTATCGAAGTCTCCGCCGGTATAGCCCTCGGCGAAATACCAGCCCTTAGTCCCGCAGGCGGCCTTGACCTCTTCCGCGGGCGCTGCCACCACGCCCATGGCGCTCAGCAGACAGCCAAGGATCAAGGCCATCATGACGGTAGCAAACTTCTTTTTCCCGCTCATCTCGCAGCAACCTCCTTCGCATCACCGGAGGCGGGAAGCCTGCCCTACTTTCCGACCTCGCGCTGACGTTCACCTTCGCCGACACCTACATCATCGACGCGCCGAGTACGTCGCTTAAGATGCGGTCGGTTCCACCCTCACGTAGATAAAAACGGCTCGTGGAGCCGGTCATTACACCTTTAATTTAATTACGGCTTTTTCCCGCGGAAAGGCCAGAGCGACACGCCGAAAAGGCGGGCGGGCGCATGGACAGCCTCTTCATCCCGGAGGGCAAGATGCCGCCGCTAACAAGCGAAGGGGCGGGCGGGCTCCCGGAGCGGCGTTTGAAAATCCACAAGCGCTTTGCTCACCCGAAGTAGCACGGGGTGTGTTGCGCCGTGGGGGTCGGGGACCCGGCGGTCCTTTCGGGCTCGGGCGTATCGGCGAGAGGGAACCGCAGTAGGTCAAGAGTCGCCGCAGCCAGCAGACGTACGCCGAGCATGGCTCCTAGGGATGAGTTGCCCGCCTCGCGCGGCCTCATCTCCACCGCCACCTCGCCCACCCTGTACCCGTGCGCCAGGAGTGCGAGCAGCGCGCTCACCTCGGGATACCTGCGCGGCTCTGCATCTACAAGCAAGCGCATGGCGGCGCGCGAATAGGCGCGGAAGCCGGAGGTGGGATCGGTGAAACGGGTGTCCGTACGGTGGCGCATCAAGGCCCTGAGATAGGAGATGCCCAGCCGACGGGGCCTTGAGATGCCATTTACGCCGTTATCGCCGGCCATGAATCTCGAACCTATCGCCACATCTTCCTCACCCCTCACCAGGGGATCCAGCAGGTCTTTTATATATCGGGCGGGGTGTTGCCCGTCCCCGTCCAGCCTAACCGCAAAGCGATATCCACGCTCAAGGGCATACCACAGCCCCCGCCTTTCCGCCTCCCCCACTCCCATGTTGCGTTCCAGGCGCATGACCATGGCCCCTTCCTCCAGCGCCCTCGCGCCCGTGCCGTCGGAAGAAGCGTCGTCGACCACCAGGATATCCACCCCCGGGCACCAGGAGCGTATCTCCCTCACCACCGGGCCGATATTCTCTACCTCGTTGCGAGCCGGCACCACCGCCAGCACGGGGCCCGACCTTCCGTCCCAGCCGCCCTGCGGATTTCCATGGGGAACCTGCGTGGAGGTGTCCGGCTTTTTGCGCCTTGTTTTTATCACGAAGAGGTCCAGGATGATAGCGGCCACGGCGGCCATGACCAACGCGTAAGCCGCCCAGAGCGGGACGGCGGCACTGGCGGCGGAGACCTCGCTCCCCCCCTCGCCATCGCGGGACAGAAGCACGTATCGCCCTGCCTTCTCCGCCTCCGCCCACCCGTTTTCCATCATGCGCCGGTCGCCGCGCGCGGCGCGCGAATAGGCAGCCATGGG